>JALYRN010000335.1 GCA_030855295.1 Myxococcota bacterium
CACGGGCGCGCCGCGCGCGGGTGCGCCGCGTCCGCGTCCGGATCGTCCGGGGCGCCCGACGTCCAGCGGAGGCCCGCGGCCCGAAGCACGGCGGGACGATCGCCCGCGTCCGGCCGAAGGCCGTCGAGATGATCGTCCGCGTCCCGAAGGCCGGCGTGATGATCGTCCGCGTCCCGAAGGCCGGCGTGATGATCGCCCGCGTCCCGAAGGACGGCGCGATGATCGCCCGCGTCCCGAAGGACGGCGCGATGATCGCCCGCGTCCCGAAGGCCGGCGTGATGATCGTCCGCGTCCCGAAGGCCGGCGCGATGATCGCCCGCGTCCGGGCGGTCATCGCGACGATCGTCCGCGTCCCGAAGGCCGGCGTGATGATCGCCCGCGTCCCGAAGGACGGGGCGACGATCGTCCGCGTCCCGAAGGCCGGCGCGACGATCGCCCGCGTCCGGAAGGCCATCGCGACGATCGTCCGCGTCCCGAAGGTCGGCGTGACGATCGGCCTCGCCCCCCCGCGCGGCGAGACGATCGTCCGAGCGGCCATCGCGACGATCGTCCGCGCCCCGCGCCGCTGATGCCGCGCGACGGCAGCGCAGCGCTCGGCCGCCGACCGCTGGTCAACGTCGGCGGTCCGACCCGGCAGGAGGGCGATCCGAAGATCGCGAGCGTGCTCGCGGAGGCGATGGACGCCGCCGCGCACGAAGATCCGGACGCCTACACCCACGGCTTCCACGCGTGGCCCGCGCGCATGCACCGCGCGATCGCGCGCATCGTGATCGAGAAGGCGACGCGCCCCGGCGATCGCGTGCTCGATCCGTTCTGCGGCAGCGGCACGGTGCTGCTCGAGGCGATGCTCGCCGGCCGCCGCTCGGCAGGCGTCGATCTGAACCCGCTCGCGGCGCCGCTCGTCCAGGCGAAGTGTCAGCGGCGCGACGCGGCGTCGCGGCATCGCTTCCTCGAGACCGTGATGCTGGTCGGCGAGGCGTCGGTCGAGCGCGTGCGGACGCGCGAGCGCGCGATCGCCGACCTGCCCGGCGAGATGCTCGGCTGGTACGGCCCGCACGTCCTCAAGGAGATGGCGGGGCTGCTCGAGGAGATCCGCCGCGTCGCGGACGAGGGCGATCGCCGCGCGATGGAGATGGTCTTCTCGTCGCTCGTCGTGAAGCTCTCGAGGAAGCGCGCCGAGACCTCGATGCAGAAGAACGAGGTCGAGAAGCGCATCCGCAAGGGGCTCACGACCGAGCTCTTCGTGCGCAAGGCCGAGGAGCTCGTCGATCGCTGGGCCTCCGTCGACGCGGCGCTGCCCGAGGGCGCGCACGAGCCGCGCGTGTTCGAGGGCGACGCGCGCGCGCTGCGGAACATGCTCGGCGACCGCACCAAGGCGCAGCTCGTGCTGACCTCGCCGCCTTACGGCGGCACGTACGACTATCACGAGCAGCACGCGCTCCGGCTCGCGTGGCTCGGGATGGACGCGCGCGGCCTGGCGGAGTGGGAGATCGGCGCGCGCCGCAGCGCCATCGTCGACGAGGACGAGGCGGCGGCGCGCTGGGACGACGACGTCGCCGCGATGCTCGGATCGATCTCGCACGTGCTCGAGCGCGAGCGCACCTGCGTGCTCTTGATGGGCGACGGACGCTTCGGCCGTCATCACGTGCCGCTCTTGCCGCAGCTGCTCGACATCGCGCCGCGGCAGGGCCTGCGGGTGATCGCGAGCGCCTCGCAGCCTCGCAACGACTGGGGCCCGTCGATGCAGCGCGAAGAGCACCTCGTCGCGCTGCGAAAGATCTGATCGCACCGCGATTCCTGCGCCGAATTTTTGACGTCGATCCTCTCTCCCCCGAAGGTCGGGCCCACGGAGGCTCGGTCATGGACGGAGCAGAACGCTCGGAGCTGCGGGGGAGGAACTTGGACGGGCGCTATGCGCTCGGCGAGGTCCTCGGCATCGGCGGGACAGCGGTCGTGTTCGAGGCCGTGCGCCTCGAGGACGGCGTCGACGTCGTCGTCAAGACACTGCGGCCGGTCTTCGTCGACAACCCCGACCTCGTGCGGCGGTTGCGGCGTGAAGGCGAGGTGTCGCGCACCGTCGGTCATCCCGGGATCATCCCGGTGATCGACGAGGGCACGCTGCCCGACGGATCGCCCTACCTCGTGCTCGAGCGCGCGCGCGGCGAGTGCCTCGCGCGGCTCCTGCGCCGCGTCGGCACGCTGCCGCCCGAGGTGGTCGGGCTGATCGTGATCCGCGTCGCGTCGATCCTGCACGCCGCGCACGCGCACGGGTACGTCCACCGCGACGTGAAGCCCGAGCACATCATGATGGACCGCGACGTCGACGGTCGCCTGCGCGTGCGCGTGCTCGACTTCGGCGTGTGCGCCTCCGATCGCGCGCCCGAGGGCGAGCGCCACCGCGAGGTCGGCCGCGTGTTCGGGACGCCGAGCTACGTCTCTCCCGAGCAGGCCTCGGGCGATCCCGACGTCGACGCGCGCGCCGACGTGTTCGGCACCGGCATCGTGATGTTCGAGGCGCTCACCGGGCGGCTGCCGTTCAGCGGCTCGAGCGTGGCGAACCTGCTGCGCCGCATCATCCGCGAGGACGCGCCGCGCGCCGGTCTCATCCGCCAGGACCTCGACTTCAGCTTCGACGAGTGCGTCGCCCGGGCGCTGGCGCGCTCGCAGGACGATCGCTTCCCGAGCATGCGCGCGCTGGCGCGTGGGCTCGCGCCGCTGGTCGGCGATCGCCGGATCGCCGAGGAGCGCCTGCTCGCGACCCTCGACGCGCGCTCGATGCCGATCGAGTCCGTCGCCACCCGCCGCGACGACGCGGCGCACGCGGCCTGACGTGTCGGTGCTCCTCGTAAGGCACGGCGATGCGCTGCCGCCGCGCGCGAGCGACGACGATCGCGTCCTGTCGCTGCGCGGCCGCGAGGAGACGCGCGCGCTCGGACGCGCGCTGCTCGATCGCGGTCTGCTGCCGGATCGCATCGTCTCGAGCCCGCTGGTGCGCGCGGTGCAGACCGCCGAGCTGCTCGCGGGCGTGCTCGGCTATCCCGGCGTCGTGCAGTGCGACCCCGCGCTCGTGCCCGACGGCGACGTGCTCGCCGCGGACGCGTCCCTGCGTCAGGCCGAGGGCCTGGTGATCGCGGTGACGCACGAGCCGATCGTGCGCGTGCTCGCGGCGCGCCTGCTCGGAGAGGCGACGCATCCACCCTTCCGGACCAGCGGCTGCGTGCTGATCGAGGGTGGCCGCGCCGTGCTGCGCCTCGATCCCTCGACGTTCTGACCGTTCTCCGACGTCGGCGCCGCGACGGGAGCGCTCACCTTCGCGCGAGGAGGCGCTCGCCCAGGCCGCGCAGCGGGATCGCTTCGACACCTCCGCCGAGCGGGTAGGTCTCGCTCCCGGGATAGACGACGAAGGCGCCGTCGGGCTCGAGGTCCTCGCACGCGTGATGAAAGCCCCGCTCTGGCTTCGGCGTGAGGCTGCGCTTGATCTCCACGACCCAGCGTGCGCCGCCCGGCAGCGAGAGAACGAGATCCACCTCCGCGCCGGCCGACGTCCGGTAGAAGTGGAGCTCGGTGCCGTCGGGAGCGCACCCCGCGAGCGTCTCGATGACGAAGCCTTCCCAGCTCCCGCCGACGACCGGATGCCCGAGGAGATCCTCGCGAGATCGGATGCCGAGGAGCGCGTGCACGATGCCGCTGTCGCGCACGTAGACGCGCGGCGACTTCACGAGCCGCTTCCCGACGTTCGCGTGCCAGGGCTCGAGTCGGCGGACGAGGAGCAGGTCGACGAGGAGGTCGAGGTACGACGCGACCGTCTTGCCGCTCACGCCGAGACCGCGCGCGAGCGAGGCTGCGTTGAGGAGCCCGCCTTGCTCGTGTGCGAGCATCGTCCAGAAGCGCCTGAGCGTCTCCGCGGGAACGCGCGGCCCGAGCGTCGGCACGTCTCGCTCGAGGTAGGTCCTCACGAAGCTGCGGCGCCACTGCACGCTCTCTGCGTCGTCGGCAGCGGTGAAGCTCTCGGGAAAGCCGCCGCGCACCCAGAGCGCGTCGAGGTCGGCCGCCGCCACCTCGAGCGCGTCGAGCGGGGTCATCTCCACGTACGCGATGCGCCCCGCGAGACTCTCGCCGGACTGGCGCAGCAGATCGATCGAGGCGGAGCCCAGCAGCAGGAACCTGCCCGCGCGTCGGCCTCGTCGTCGGCCGCGGTCGATCAGCCCGCGCAGGTTGCGGAAGAGGTCCGGGACGCGGTGGACCTCGTCGAGCACGACCAGCTCGTCCTCGTGCTGCGCGAGGTAGAGCTCCGGCTCGGCGAGCTTCGCGAGATCGGAGTCGGACTCGAGGTCGAGGTAGATCGACGGTCGGCGCTCGGCGAGCTCCAGCGCGAGCGTCGTCTTGCCCACCTGCCGCGGCCCGAGCAGCGCGACCGCCGGCTGGCTCGCGAGGAGCTCTTCGACGCGCGAAGTGACACGCCGCTCGATCATAACCTCGCAATCATGGAGTGCTACTCCAGATTTGCAAGGTTGCTTCGAGCTCGCAAGCGCGCCCGAGGCGGTCGTCGAGCCACTCGGCGCCGCTGGCGCCGCCGCTGCAGCGCTTTGGCGACCCGGTGCGCGCCGGTTATGCTTCGAGTATGAGCTTCAAGCGGATCACCATCAGCGTCCCGGAGGAGATCGCGGCGAAGGCCGCGCGAGCCGCCGAGGCAGGGGAGGTGGAGTCGGTGTCTGCGTACTTCGCGCAGCTCGCCGCGCGGGAGCCGGATTGGGTGGAGGCTCGGGCGGTCCTCGACGAGCTGCTCGAAGAGATCGGAGCGCCCAGCGCCGAGGACCGCGCCTGGGCGCGGCGCGCGCTCGGGCTCGACGACGACGCCGAGGCCGACGTCGCGTGAAGCGGCTGGTGCTCGACGCCGGGGCGCTCATCGCGCTCGAGCGGCGGGATCCGCGCGCGGTCGCGCTGCTGGAGGAGATCGTCCGCGCGCGGGTCGCCGCCCACGTTCCGGCGGGGGTGGTCGCCCAAGTGTGGAGAGGCTCGTCGCGCCAGCACCCGATCATCCGGCTCCTCCGCGCGGACGCCCTGCGCGTGCACGAGCTCACGGAGCGTGTGGCGTACCGAGTCGGCCTCCTGCTCGGCGCGAGTGGCGCGTCGGACGTCGTCGACGCTCACGTCGCGATCCTGGGCCGCGCCCTCGGCGCGGTCGTGGTCACCTCGGATCCAGACGATCTTCGCCGGCTGGATCCGGAGCTACAGCTCGTCGCTCTCTGAGACGCTTCGACGGAGCGCGCTTCCGGGAGGTCCACCTCGAGACGAACGCCGAGCAGCGACTCGAGGTCGAAGAACGTCGCTCCGCGGCACCGAGCCGTCCAGGCCTCGGAGATCGGTAGCTCTCCGACCGCACGGTCGAACTGCGCCACGTGGTAGTCGACGATCGTGATCTCTGCGTGCGGACAGCCGACGTAGCCCGCGGTATGCATCGCGAGCACGGCGTCGAAGCGCGCCGTCGGGGGCACCGCCGTGACGCCGACCGATGGCCCCGCGCACGCGGCCAAGACGATGCTGAGCACGGTGAGGACGGCGACCGCGCGAGGCAGCCGTGCTGAGCGTCGGGTGCGCACCAGGAAGGCCATCGGAGGGGGCTAGGGTGGGCCCGAGCTCACGTCAAGCCGTGCTCAGATCAGAGCTGCGACGAAGACGAGGAGGACGCGCAGACACGGTCGCACCTGGGGCTGCGCGTGGAGCGTCAGAAGGATCCGGCGATCGACAGGCCCGCGCCCCCGCCCGCGACCGAGCCCGGCGCGATCATCCAGCTGCGCCCGAAGCCCGAGGCCCGTCCCGACCTCGGCTCGCGCACCGGGAGCCGCACCGTCTGTCCCACCACCGCGATGATCAGACCCGCGATCTGGATCACGCCGGCGATCGGATACCACGCGCCGGTCCAGCGTCCGTAGACGTCCCAGCGGAGCTCTCCGAGCTGCGCGAACGGACCGACGAGCGGGATGAACGACTCGCCGATCATCACCTCCTCGGTGCTGATCGCGAGCGTCACCCCCCAGTTCGCGATCCACCCGGCGCCGATGAGCACCGCGCCGACGGCGACGAGCGCGTGGATCGGCTCGCGCGCGACCGTCGCGCGACGCTCGCTCCCGGGAAGCGGCGCGATCGCCGGCGGCGACGGCAGCTGCGCGGTATGCGCGAGCGCGACCGGCTCGGGATTCGGCGCGCGGGGCGCGACCTGCACCGGCTGCGGGAGCGGGACGATCGCGGGATGCGGTGGGGCGGTGGGAGCGACGATGGTCGGGGCGCCGGGCGCCGTGCTGCCGCCCCACGTCGCGCCCGCGTAGCTCGAAGGCACGGGGAGGAGGCTGCTCGCGGCGGCCGCGTGGTCGACCGGCGTGGTGGACTGCGCGTGCGTGATCTGCGTGCCGAGCCGCTCGGCGATGCGGTGGTAGCGGCGATCGAGGACGAGGCGGCCCTGGCCGTCGACTTCTGCGCCGAGCCCGGTGCTGTCCGCGTACGCGATCGTGTACGCGCTCGCGTCGTAGAAGACGACGACCTGCACCGACGCGTCGCGCATGTGCGAGCTCGCGCGGATGGCGCCGGGCGTCTCCTCGTCGATCTGGAACGCGCTCGCTGCGAGGCCGCGGAGCACGATCGCGCGCACGTGCTCGACCGGCAGGCCGTCTATGACCCGATAGCTGCGCGGCTCGCCGACCGGTCGCAGGTGCGCGCAGGCGGCGAGCGCGAGCGTCACGAGCGCGAGCAGCGGGGCCCGCGCGTCAGCTCGCACCGTGGGCTCCGATCCTGCGCGGCCCGCGCCCCCAGCCGAGCGCGACGAGCGCGGCGAGCGCGGCGACGACCAGCACGGCGCTCGTCCACTGCGCGCTGCTGGCACCGGCATAGAGCCCGCGATCAGCGTCGGCGCGCAGCGTCTCGACCGTGGCGCGGCCGATCGCGTAGACGACGATCCACGCGAGGAACGCGGCCCCGCTCGGCGCGCGCCCGCGGCGCTGCGCCGCGTAGACACCGAGCG
>JALYRN010000014.1 GCA_030855295.1 Myxococcota bacterium
GGTCGCGGGCGAGCCGCCGGACGGCGGACAGCGCTGCGTGCGCCGCGCCGACGAAGGCAGCTGCGGCCGCGAACCCTCGCCCGCGACGTTCGGCCCGAGCCGCGCATGTCACCCGAGCGGCGCGTTCGTCGGCGAGCGCGTGCCGATCCGCGTGACCGACGGATGCGGCGACTGCGGCACGATCGCTGGCGCGTGTGACGTCCGGCTCACGCCCGACGGCGCGCTCGTCGTCACCGCGCGCAGCCTCTGGAACGGGTGCGACGTCGACTGTCCGGCGGTCTGCATCGAGCGCGAGGACGTCTGCTGGACGCCGCCGCTGCCCGCCGGCAGGTGGCCGGTGATCATCGAGGGCATGATCATGACCGACGACCGCCCGCCGACGATGATCGAGGTCGGCGGCACGCCGACTCCCGGCGAGTCGTGCGCGGACGGCGGAGCCATCGTCGCGGGCTGATCGACGTGCCTCCTGGGCGCGGGATCATCACGCCCCCGACGCCGCCTCGGCCGCGTGACGTGGGCTCCGTGAGCGATCGCATCGCTCTGCCTCTCGGGGTGCGCCGAGGACGTCGCTCCGGATCGCTGCACGGATCTCCCCATGTACTCACCGGAGGAGATGGAGACGGCGGCGCCCTATTCGCTCCTGCGTTGCGAGGTCGCCCCCGATCTGTGCGATCTGCCGGTCGAGTCGGACATCGGCGAGCCCGACCCGACTGTCGCGCTCGATCTCGTGTTCCTGGGCGACGGCTATCGCGCAGACGAGCTGCCCGCGTTCGCGGCGCATGTCGATTCGCTCGTTCGCGAGGCGCGCGCGGATCCCGACGGGATCCTCGGTCGGGATCCACGGCTCTTCAACGTGCACCGGGTCGACGTCGCTGCGGCGGGATCCGCGCCGTCCGACCGGCCTTTTCACTCGTGCGTGACGCAGGATGTGCTCGACGGAACAGGTCAGCTCGACAGCGACGCGCACCGCCTGTATCGCGCCGCCGCGAACGCGCCGGACGTCGATCTCGTCGTCGTGATCTCACGCGGCGCGCTCGGCCGAGCGAACACGCATCGCCCGACGCACGGCGGTGCGCCGCCGATCGTTCGTCTCCACGAACGCCACTCGCACCGCACGCTCACGCACGAGCTCGGGCATGCGATCTTCCACCTCGCCGACGAGTACGTCGACGTACCGGACGAGCATCCGCTGGTGCAGGACCATCCGGTCTGGAGCCTCGCGAGGTGGGCGCCGAATGCGAGCTTCGATCCGAGCGAGCGGTGGGATGGACTGGTCGACGGCCGAAGGGAGGGCGCCGATCGATACGCGCGCGGCATCTACCGACCGACCGACGACTGCCGCATGCTCGACTCCGGGGGTAGCGCCCCCTTCTGCCCCGTGTGCTCCCACCACATCGACGCATGGCTCGCGGCGTTCCGCGGCGCCGACGACGGCCCTCCGCAGTGCGGCATCGTGGTGGGCCCCTCGGCCTACCGGCCGGGCGCGCTCGACGCATCGATCACCGCGCGCGACGCCAACGGTCTCTCGAGCATCGCGCTCGTCGTCGACGGCGTGACGCTGTTCCCGGATCTCCTGAGCCCGGGCGAGCAACCTCGGCACCATCTCAGCGATGCGGAGTTCCCCGCGCGGTCCGGCGCAGCGATCGAGGTGCGATGCTCCGACACGCGAGGAACGCTCGGCGTGAGCGAGCTGCGAGCGCCTTGAGGCGCCGCGTCTCGCTCGTCGTCGCGACCCCATTCGATCCGGAGCGGCTCTCGCCGCACGGAGCGAGCGTGTGAACCGCCGCGGAGGGCGGCGAGGTCTGATAGCGTCTCGACCATGTCGAACGCAACGCTCGAACTGTCGCTCCAGTTCGCGGCCCTCGCGCGGCGGCCCGATGTGCGGCGCCTCGGACGTCGCTGGGACGTCTGCATCGAGGTCGACGGCACACTGCACGTCTTCGAGGAAGGCCCGCGCCACTCGATCGCGATGTCGCCCGGCGCTCACGACGTCGCGGTGTGGTTCCGAGGCGCCGGCGTCGCGTTGCTCGCGCGCTTCATGCGCTTGGGCTCGAGGAAGATCCGAGTCGAAGCGGCGCCCGGCGCCACCGTGCGACTCGTGTACGTGGGGTCGACGTTCTGGCACATGGGCGGAGCCGCCGAGCTCCGCCTCGCATGAAGCCGAGTCGACGGCTCGATCGGTAGGCGCGCGCTCCTCGCGGATGTGATCGACGTACACGTGATGTACGGCAGGCGTACATCCCATGTACACCGCGCACGCGCGCCGCCGCGGCGACGCGCCGATTCCCCCGATTTCGCGAAGGTCCGCGGCTTGCTGTGGTGGTGCTCGTGAAGAGCAATCCTGAGCGACGACCTCTCGCGACGCGCGCCCAGCGCTGGCCGCACGTGCTCGCGCGCGCCTTGCGCTCCATCCACGTCGAGCCGGATCACGTCTCCGCCGCGAGCGTGGTCGTGTCGGTGATCGCTGCGGCCGCGTGGCTCGCGGCGGCGCGCGCGACGGGCGGGCTCGCGATCGCGCTGTGGGTCCTGGGCGCGGCGGCGATCCAGGTGCGCCTGCTCTGCAACCTGCTCGACGGGATCGTCGCGGTGGAGCTCGGGCGTGGCTCGGCGCTGGGGCCGCTGTGGAACGAGGTCCCCGATCGGCTCAGCGACGTGCTCGTCCTGGTCGCGGCGGGCTACGCGATCTCCGCGCCCGAGCTCGGGTGGCTGGCCGCGACGATGGCGGTGCTCACCGCGTACGTACGCCACGTCGGCGCGACGCTGACGGGCGCGCACGACTTCGGCGGTCCGCTCGCGAAGCCCCAGCGCATGTTCGTGATGACGGTCGCGGGCATCGCGGCGGCGATCGAGGTCGGGCTGGCGACGTCGCGCTGGGCGCTCTTCGTCGCGCTGATCGTCGTGGCGCTCGGGAGCGCGCTCACGGCGGTGGCGCGGCTTCGGCGGATCGCTCGCGCGCTGCGCCTCGAGGCATCGCGATGATCGCGCTGGTGCAGACGATCCTCGCGGTTCTGATCCGAGCGATCACCGGCGTGCGGAGGATCGATCCGCGCGCGGTGCCGGAGGGGCCGGCCGTGTTCTTCGCGAACCACTCGTCGCACCTCGACACGCTGGTGATCTGGGCTGCGCTCCCGAGCGCGCACCGAGCGCGGCTGCGCCCCGTCGCGGCGGCCGACTACTGGCTGCGCTCGCGCCTGCGCCGCTTCATCGCCGAGCGCGTGCTGAACGCGCTGATGATCGCGCGCCAGCGCAGCGAGCGCAGCTCCGACCCCGTCGACGACATGGCGGGCGCGCTGGGCTCGGGCGCGCTCTTGCTGATCTTCCCCGAGGGCACGCGCGGGCGCGGCGCAGGCGTGGAGCGCTTCCGCGGCGGTCTGCACGCGCTCGCATCGCGCCGTCCCGACGCGACGTTCGTCCCGATCTACCTCGAGAACCTCTCGCGCGTCCTGCCGAAGGGCGAGGCGATCCCGCTGCCGCTGATCGTGCGCGTGTGCGTGGGCGAGCCGCTGGTGGAGCGTCCGAGCGCGCTGCCGCGCGAGGCGTGGCTCGAGGCCGCGAGAGCGGCGGTGATCGCGCTCGGTCCCGAAACGATCCGAGAGGAGCTCCATCATGCGTGACCCCGTCGTCTGGCCGGTGCTCGGCCTCGTGCTCGTGCTGCTGATCGTCGCGACCGTCGTCTCACAGGTGCTGTACGTGCGGGCGCGGCGGAAGCCGGGCGGCGTGCCGGACGTCATCACGAACCTCCGCCTGCGCGTGCACGCGTGGTGGCTGATGGTCGGCGTGATGCTCGCGACCGCGGCGCTCGGATCGGGCGCGCTCTTCGTCCTCTACGCGCTGCTCTCGATGCTCGCGCTGCGCGAGTTCCTGACGCTCAGCGCGACCGACCACGAGGACCACCGGATCCTCACCTGGGTCTTCTTCGTGCTCGTGCCGCTGCACTACGTGGTGGCCGCGACCGGCTGGTACACGATGTTCCTCGTCCTGATCCCGGTGTACGCGTTCGTGCTGATCCCGATCCACCTCGCGCTGCGCGGTCAGACCGCGCGCTTCCTCGATCGCAGCGCGAAGATCCAGTGGGCGGTGCTCGTGTGCATCTACTTCGTGAGCTACGTGCCGATGCTCGAGCTCGTGCGGATCGAAGGTGCGCCGGCGGGCAACGTGCGGCTGGTGATCTTCCTCGTGCTGGTCTCGCAGCTGAGCGACGTGCTCCAGTACGTCGCGGGCAAGCTCTTCGGCAAGCACCCGATCGCGCCGACGATCAGCCCGCACAAGACGCGCGAGGGGCTCGTGATCGGCGGCGCGGGCGCCGTGCTGCTCGGCACGTGCGCCTGGTTCCTGACGCCGTTCGGCCCGCTCGGCGCGCTCGCGCTCGCGGCGGTCGTGGTGATCACGGGCTTCGTCGGCGGGCTCGTGATGTCGGCGGTGAAGCGCAGCCTCGGCGCGAAGGACTGGAGCCAGACCGTGCCGGGCCACGGCGGCGTGCTCGATCGCCTCGACTCGCTCGTGTTCTCGGCGCCGATCTTCTTCCACCTCGTCGTCTTCTTCGCGGACGCCGACGTCGGCAGCGTGCGACCGGAGTGGGTCGACGCGATCCTGCGCGCGGGTCTCAGCTTTCCGTGAACGTGACGGGACGCTGCGGCTTGCGGTTCACGCTGAGCGAGAAGACGTCGGGGCGCGCGTAGTGCCCGGTCGCGTCGAATTTGCGCCGCGACGAGCGCGCCGCCCCGACGTCGATGTCGGCGATCAGGAGCCCCTTCTCCTCGTGCATCGGGCCCGCGGCGAGACCGCCGAACGGCGCGTAGATCGCGGCGTCTCCGGGGTTGATCCACGCTGCACCGTCGGCGAAGAGCTCCTGTCGATACGGGATGTCGTCCGGGATGTCCGACGTCTCGAGCGCCGTCGCGCAACCGATCACCCAGCAGCCGCCCTCGCGCGCGATGTGCTGCATGGTCGCGAGCCAGGTCGGACCGCTGTCCCAGGTGGGCGCGACGTAGATGTCGAGGCTCTGCGCGTAGAGCGCATAGCGAGCCAGGGGCATGTAGCTCTCCCAGCAGATCAGCGCGCCGATGCGGCCGACCGCGGTGTCGACCACGTTGAGCCCCGACCCGTCGCCGAAGCCCCAGACCATCCGCTCGGGGTTGGTCGGCATCAGCTTGCGGTGGTTGTTCGCGAGCCTGCCGTCGGCATCGATGATCGCGCAGCTGTTGAAGACGGTGCTCCCGCTGACGGCGCCGTCGACCTCTTGGTAGCCGAGCACGAGGACCACGCCGTGCTCTCGTGCCGCCTCTTGCAGCGGCGCGAGCCCGCCCCTGCCGACGTCGATCGCGTTCGCCTGCAGCCGCGCGAAGAGCTCGTCCGTCTTCTTCATCCCCGCGCCCGGCGCGAGCCTCCAGACGAACGTCGGATACCCGGGGAACCACGCCTCCGGGAACACGACCATCCGACATCCTTGCTGGGCGGACTGCGCGATCAGCGTGATCGCGCGCTCCATCGTCTTCGCGATGTCGAGATAGACCGGAGGCTGCTGGACGACCGAGACTTTCAACGTGTTCTCCTGGCTCGTGGCCGCGTGTCGTCGAGCAGTGGCACGAGCGCGACACCGCTGGCTACCCCCAGCTACCTAGCAGGAGTGCTCGCCCGAGCGTACGCCGAGAGGCGACGGCGCGAGCCCTTCGCTCGCGCGCGCCGCGGCTCTCTCGTCGTCTTCTTCGTCGTGGCTCAGCCGAGCGACGTGAGCGCGTCCTCCTTCGCGTCGAGGTAGCGGCCCTCGAGCTCCTCGGACTGCTCCTTGGACAGCTCCTTCTTGGCCTTCGGGAAGACCTGCAGCTCCTCCTCCATCACGTGCTTCTGCACGAGCGTCATCATCTCGCGGAAGGTGCTGATCCACTGGTCGTCGGTGATGCTCATCGCGTCGAGCTGATCGAAGAGGCTCTCGATCCGATGATGCTCGTCGGCCGCGTCGCCCATCTTGTCGGCGAGCGACGGCAGCGTGCGGAACCGCGAGTACACCTCCTTCTCCTCGGCCTTCGCGTGCGCGAGCAGCTCGCTGCGGATGCGCGGATAGAGCTCCTTGCGCACGTCGGAGTCGTCGGTGGTCGCCGCGACGCGCCGGATCATCGTCGAGATCTCGCCGTGCTCGGTCGCGAGCCGCTCGAAGATCCCGGCGCCACCGGTGAGCGCCTGCCGCACGCCCTTCACCTTGCCCGTCACCTTGCCGCCGAAGACACCGCGAGGCGTCGCGCCTCACCCGGGTTCCCCGAATCCGCCCCGGAGGGCGCGTACGGGACAGCCGTCGAGCTCAGGCGTGCGGGCTCTCGCCGTCTCGCTCCGCCGGCGCCCCGAGCGCGCTCGCGACTGCACGCGAGAGAGCGCCGGGATCGAACGGCTTCGGGAGGAAGCCGCGCGCGCCCGAGCGCAGCAGATCCATGACGTCGTCATCGGTGTAGCCCGACACGATCAGCACCGGCAGCGTCGGCGCGATCTCGCGCATCGCGACGAAGGTCGCCCGGCCGTCCATCCCCGGCATGGTCATGTCGAGCACGACGAGGTCGTAGCCCTCGGCGGATGCACGCACGCGCTCGACGCCCTCGGCGCCGCCCGAGACGATCTCGGTGTCGTAGCCGAGCCGTCGCAGCTGTCGCTGCGTCGCGCGGGCGAGGGTCGCGTCGTCGTCGACGATCAGCACTCGACCATGGCCGCGGCGCGGCGCGGGCGGCGGTGCGGTCGGCGCGTGGACCGCCGCGGACGCGCGCAGGACGATCGCGATCGTCGTGCCGCGCCCGCGCTCGCTCTCGATCGAGATCTCGCCGCCGTGGCTCTCGATGCAGCCGTAGACCATCGAGAGCCCGAGCCCCGTTCCATCGCCGCTGCGCCGCCGCGTGAAGAACGGCTCGAACGCGCGACGCTGGGTCTCCTCGTCCATGCCGCACCCGTCGTCGATCACGCGGACGCGGATCGCGGGCGCGCCGCCGATCGTCGTGTCGTCGGTCGCGAGCGTCACGTGACCGGCGCCTTCGATCGCATCCAGCGCGTTCAGGCAGAGGTTCATCATCGCGTGCGTCAGCTGGTTGGGATCGCCCTCGACGGTCGAGCGCGTCGCCCGGAGCGCCGCCTCGATCGGAACGTCGTCGCGGCGCGCCCGCCGCGCCAGCGCGACCACCGTCTCGATCACTCGGTGCGCGCAGAACGGTTTCCGCACCATCGTTCCCTTGCGCGCGAACCCGAGCAGGTTCGCGGTGAGATCGCGTCCGCGGAGCGCGGCCTCCAGGATCGCTTCGACATCGTCGCGCCGCTTGTCCGACGACGGGAGCTCGTCGCGGAGGAGCGACGCGTAGCCGACGATCGATCCGAGCACGTTGTTCATGTCGTGCGCGACGCCGCCGCCGAGCCGCCCGAGCGCTTCGAGGCGCTGGCTGTGCTGGAGCGCCTGCTCGAGCTGCGCGCGCTGCTCCTCGGCGCGCTGTCGCTCTTCGCTCTCGCGCCGGAGCTGCGCGTTCTTCGCCTCGAGCGATCGCGTGCGCTCGATGACGCGGGCCTCGAGCCGCTCGTTGACCTCCTCGAGCGCGCGGCGCAGCAGCTCGATGCGGTCGGCGAGCGCGAGCGCGAGCAGCACCGCCTCGCCCGCGACGCCGAGCTGGAACGCGCGCGCCGTGAGCGTCGCGGGCGGCAGCCACCCGGCGGCGTGGAGCAGCGACGCGAGCACACCGAGCGCCGCGGTGCCGCACGCGAGCAGGAAGAATCTCGCAGGACGATGCCCCGAGATGGACTGCGACAGCGCGACCGTCACGATCAGAGAGCTCACCGCCAGCCCGGTGGCGAGGCCGCCGGCGGCGATCGCGCTCGAGTACGGCACCAGCGGCGCCAGCATCCCTGCGCCTGCGATCGGGAGCGCCCATCGCACGACGCGATCGAGTCGCTGCGCGCGCGCGCGCAGCTCGAGGAACGAGCGCATGAAGAGGAGCTTCGAGGTGAAGCACGCGGCGCCGAGGACGAGGACCGCCTGGCTGTTCCAGCGCGTCGCGTCGGGCCACAGGTAGCGGAACGCGGTGCCGTTGTACGTCGCGAGGAAGAGCGTGGCTCCCGCGAGGTAGAGCACGTAGTAGAGGTAGCTGCGATCGCGCAGCCACGCGTAGAGCAGCGCGTGGAAGAGCGCGAGCCCGACGAGCAGACCGTAGAGCGCGAAGTGCATCGCGCTCTCGCCCGCTGCGCGCGCGCGGAACTCGGGGACGCCGGAGATCGACACCGGCACCTGCACCGAGCTGGTGCTCGCGACGCGCAGCAGATAGACGTGGGCGCCTGGCGGGACGTCGAGGTGGAACGCCGCCGTGTGATGCGCGACCGGCCACTCGCGCCACGGGATCGTGTCGCCGGCGCGCTGGCGCGACCACGCACCGTCGGCGCCCTGCTCGTAGAGGTCGACCTCGTCCAGCTGGTGGTACTGGACGTCGAGGATGCGCTCGACCGGACGCGACGACGGGTTCTCGAGCGTGAAGCGGAACCAGTGCTGCGCGTCGGTGATCCCGAAGCTCTGCTGGTGACGCTCGCTGACGACGTATTCGTTGGCATCGAGGGCGGCATCGGGATCGAGCGCGTGCGCGGGATCCTCGAGCGACGCGATGTGCCCCGCGAGCGACATCGTCGCGCCGTCGTCGCCGACGACGAGCGGAGCGACGGGGCCTTCGACCGAAGTGCGCGGCGCGCCGCAGCCGCAGCCGGCGGCGAGCGCGAGGGCGAGGGCGAGTCCCGTGGCGCGTCGGCAACGTACGAGCGAGGCGGGCCAGGGTCGTCGCGAGCGCGCGATGTGCACCGACCTTCCAGTCTACACTCGCGGACGGACGGGACGCGCGCATTCGTCGCGCATCTCGCCCGATGCTGGCGATCCGGCTGCGTGCTAGGTTGCGCGCCCCATGAGCGAGCCGAAGCCCGACACCCACGAGACGTCGGAGGCGCCGCGCGAGAGCGATACGCCGGGCAACTTCCTCGACGAGCTGGTCGACGAGGAGCTCCGCACCGGGCGCGTGCAGCACGTCGTCACGCGCTTCCCGCCCGAGCCCAACGGCTACCTCCACATCGGGCACGCGAAGGCGATCCTCTTGAACTTCGCGCTGGCGAAGAAGACGCCCGAGAGCCGCTGCCACCTGCGCTTCGACGACACCAACCCGGGCGCGGAGAGCGTCGAGTTCGTCGAGTCGATCGAGACCGACGTGAAGTGGCTCGGCGGCGACTGGGGCGAGCACCTCCACCACGCCGCCGACTACTTCGAGCAGCTCTACCAGTGGGCGATCCAGCTGATCGAGCAGGGCAAGGCGTACGTCGACAGCCAGAGCCTCGACGAGATCCGCGCGGGCCGCGGGGACTTCCACCGCCCCGGCGCCGAGAGCCCGCATCGCAGCCGCAGCGTCGCCGAGAACCTCGAGCTCTTCCGCGCCATGCGCGCCGGCGAGCTGCCCGACGGCTCGCACGTGCTGCGCGCCAAGATCGACATGGCGTCGAAGGATCTGAAGCTGCGCGATCCGCTGATGTACCGGATCCGCAAGGTCCCGCACCACCGCACCGGGAGCGAGTGGCCGATCTATCCGATGTACGACTGGGCCCACGGGCAGTCGGACGCGATCGAGGGGATCACGCACTCGATCTGCACGCTCGAGTTCCAGAACCACCGCGGGCTCTACGAGTGGTTCCTCGACGCGCTCGGGTTCGACCGCGCGACGCGCCCGCGGCAGTTCGAGTTCGCGCGCCTGAACCTGAGCTACACCGTGCTCAGCAAGCGCAAGCTCCAGCAGCTCGTCGCCGCGGGCGACGTGAGCGGGTGGGACGATCCGCGCATGCCGACGATCGCCGGGATGCGCCGGCGCGGCGTTCCGCCCGAGGGCATCCGCAAGTTCTGCGAGCGCATCGGCGTCGCGCGGCGCGACGGCGTGGTCGACGTCGGCCTGCTCGAGCACGCGCTGCGCGAGGAGCTGAACACGCAGTCGCCGCGAGCGATGGCGGTGCTGCGGCCGCTGCGCGTGGTGATCGAGAACTACCCCGAGGACCAGGTCGATCATTTCCCCGTGCAGAACCACCCCGAGCTGCCCGAGCTCGGCACGCGCGAGGTCCCGTTCTGCCGCGAGCTCTACATCGAGCGCGAGGACTTCGAGGAGGTCCCGCCCAAGAAGTGGTTCCGGCTCGCGCCGGGCGCGGAGGTGCGGCTGCGCGGTGCGTGCCTCGTGCGCTGCACCGAGGTGATCAAGGACGCGCACGGCGAGGTCGTGGAGCTGCGCTGCACGTGGGATCCCGACTCGCGCGGCGGCATGCCGGCCGACGGCCGCAAGGTGAAGGGCACCCTGCACTGGGTCTCGGCGCGGCACGCGGTCGACGCCGAGGTGCGCCTCTATGACCGCCTCTTCTCGGTCGAAGCGCCGGACGCCGACGAGAACGTCGACTTCCGAACGCACCTGAACCCGGAGTCGCGCGTGGTGCTCACGGGCTGCAAGCTCGAGCCGGCGCTCGCGAGCGCGGAGAGCGCCGCGAGCTACCAGTTCGAGCGCGTCGGGTACTTCTGCGTGGACCCCGACTCGGCGCCCGGCGCGCCGGTCTGGAACCGCACGATCGCGCTCAAGGACTCCTGGGCGAACCTCACCAAGCGCCTCTGATCATCCGGGAGCGCGGCCCGGGTGGTGGGCGGGAGCGATCGCGCCCCCGGCGCGCCTCCACCCCACCCGCAGCAACCGCGTGCGCGGCGCGGCGACCACCCTCGCGATCCCGTCGCGCGGCGCGTCGATCTCGCACGACCATCCGTCGAACAGCGCCGCGGACGAACACGGGTCGACCCACCGCCGCGAGCGCGGCGCCAGGCCGTGCTTGCGGGCGTTGCAGATGACGTACGCGATCGCGTGCCTCACCTGACGCGGCGTCGTGAGAACACGATCGTGGTAGCGATCGGCGAACACGGAACCGATCCGGCCCATCGCGCTGTTCACGGCGCGCGCGATCCGGACGCAGAGTCCTTTGATCGCGCGCGCCAACGCGCGCCGATTCTCCGCCTCCACCACGAGGTGCCCGTGGTCCCGCTGCACCGAGAAGTGCGTGATGCGCATCCCGAAGCGATCCGCCGCCGCGCCGAGCGCGCCGACCACACGAAGGAACATCCTGCGCGCGCGCAGGCTCCACACGTCCTTCCGCACCTTCAGCGTGACGAGCACGGGCTCGCGCCCGGTGAGCGCCACCCTCGCCGCGTGCGGCACCCCGGCCCGCGCGCCGCGCGGCCGTCGCCCGGCCCCTGGCCGCTTCCCTCCCCACGTTCGGAATGCAATCTCGGCCTGCTTGCTGCTCTTTCGCATCCATCGAGGTCGCGCGCAGCGCGCGCCGACTGACGCACTTCTCGATTCGGCAGACATCCGCAAGAAGCCGATTCCCTGTGCTCAGTCGGACGCACGCCATGGCTGGGATCAGCAGACCTCCAGGGCGATCCGAAGCACACGAATCTGCAGCCAGTCTCCGCGCCTGAAGGCGCTCGTATCGGCCTCCAGCATGATTACGCAATCATCGCTCAGCCGGAAATAGATGACGGATTCGTCGAGCGCATCGATGGTCCCCGTCAGCGATACATACGCCGCGTTCTCTAGCCATGGTGATTGCCGCGCGTCGACGCGGGGCACCCGGGGCGGCCGATCGGCCTGTTCGCTCAGGGGCCGGTGACGTCGAGATCGAGCTCGAACGTCTGCGGCGCCGCGAGCGAGTCGCTGTCGAGCACCAGATAGACGGTGTTCGTCGTCGCGTCGTCGTTCGTCCACGTGACGCTCTCGGCCCCGGAGAGCGATGCGTCGGATCCCGCGAGGCAGGTCGACGGGACCGGACAGCGATCGAGGAGATAGAGGATGCCGTCGCCGGCGTGGCGGTACGTCGCGCTCAGCGTCTGCCCGGCGGCGAGCTCGACGCGGAGCGCGCCGTCGCGCCCCGGCGCCGAGGACACGCCGGCGCATCCCGAGATGCCGTCGAAGTCGTTGAGGTTCGAGGCGAGCGTGCCGCGGTAGAGACCCGGCACGGTCGCGGTGGCGGGACAGAAGCCGGGCAGGATTACGGTGCGCGCGACGCCCGCGTCGGATGCCGTGCTCGCGTCGGCGCCGGCATCGAAGGAGCCCGCGTCGGCACCGGCATCGAACGAGCCGCCGTCGTCCGGCATCCCGCCGTCGCGATCACCACCGTCGGTCGCGGCGGCGTCGAGCTCGCCGGCGTCGAGCGCGCCTGCATCGACCGGCGCGGCGTCGGCGGTCGCCGCGTCCGCGATCGCGCCGGCGTCGGCGGGTCCGCTCTCTGGGTCTCCGCAGCCGATCGCGATCAGAAGGCTCGCCAGAAGAACTGTCACTCGCATCCCGCGACTATGGATCGCGCACGCTCGGAAGGCGCGCGAACGCGCCGACCGCGAGGTAGCCTCGGCGCGGTGATCGATCTCGCACCCTTCGTCGAAATGGCTCTCGACTGCGTGCACCGCGCGTACCCGAACCAGATCGCGCACGTGCTCCGGGCCGACGACGACGCGCGCCCACCGCGCGCGCTGACGCCGGTGTTCTACGGCTGCTACGACTGGCACTCGGCGGTGCACGGGCACTGGCTGCTCGCGCGCGCGTCGCGAGTCTCGCCGACGGCGCCCTACGCGTCGGCCGCGCGCGACGCGCTCGCGCTCGGGCTGACGCCGAGCGCGGTCGCGGTCGAGGTCGAGTACCTCCGCGAGCGCCCGACCTTCGAGCGGCCCTACGGGCTCGCGTGGCTGCTCACGCTGCAGGCGGAGCTCGCTTCGCACGAGGGCGAGCCGTGGGCCGAGACGCTCGCGCCGCTCACCGAGCTCGCGAGCGCGCACCTCGCCGCGTGGCTGCCGAAGCTCTCGTTCCCGACGCGCGTCGGCACGCACGCGCAGACCGCGTTCGCGCTCGGTCTGGTCCTCGACGCGGCGCGCACGCTCGGCGATCGCGAGCTCGCGTCGCTCGTGAGCCAGCGCGCGCACGACTTCTTCGGCGACGATCGCGCGTACCCGCTGCACCTCGAGCCCGGCGGCGAAGACTTCCTCAGCCCGAGCCTCGGCAGCGCCGATCTGATGGCGCGCCTGCTCGCGCCCGACGCGTTCGCGCCGTGGCTCTCGCGCGTGCTCGACGACGACGCGCCCGCATCGCTCACTCCCGTGTCCGTCACCGATCCCGCCGACGGTCGCCTCGCCCACCTCGACGGCCTCAACCTCAGCCGCGCCTGGATGCTCGCGGGCATCGCCGACGCGCTTCCCGAGCGCGACGCGCGTCGCGCGACGTACCTCGAGTCCTCGCAGCGCCACGCGGACGCCGCGCTGCGCGCGATCGACGGCGCGCACTACGCAGGCAGCCACTGGCTCGGCACGTTCGCCTGTTACCTGCTCACCCGCCCGGCGCGCGCGTAGCTCGGGCGGTCCCTCGAAAAAAGCCGTCGACCGGCGTCGATTCGCGGTCGGCTGGTTCGTCGCATCGGTGTTGGGCAGGCTCTGGGCCTGGCCCCCGAACCGAGGAGAGCGCGATGCGAGTGATGGTGATCATCAAGGCGACCGAGGGAACCGAGGCGGGCGTGATGCCGGACAACGCCGAGGAGCTGCTGACCGAGATGGGCGCGTTCAACGAGGCGCTCGTGAAGGCGGGCGTGATGCTCGCCGGAGAAGGTCTGCATCCGAGCGCGAAGGGCAAGCGCGTGCGCTTCTCCCGTGGCGGCGCGAAGAGCGTGGTCGACGGACCGTTCGCGGAGACCAAGGAGCTGATCGCGGGCTTCTGGCTCTGGAACGTGAAGTCGATGGAGGAGGCGCTCGACTGGGTGAAGCGCATGCCGGCTCCCCACGGTGACGCGGAGGACGCCGAGGTCGAGATCCGCCCGGTCTTCGAGACGGAGGACTTCGGCGCCGAGCTCACGCCCGAGCTGCGCGCGCAGGAGGATCGCCTCCGCACCGAGGTCGCCGCTCAGAAGAAGTGAGCGGTGGCGTACGGCCCCGCCGCCGGCCTCGAGCTCGTCGACGCGCTCGACGACGAGCCCGCGCTGCGCACCTACCACCTGTTGCCCGCCGTCCGCGCCGACCTCCTGATCAAGCTCGGCCGCATCGACGAAGCCCGGTCCGCGCTGGAGCGCGCCGCATCGCTCGCGAAGAACGTCCGCGAGCGCGCGCTCTTGCTCGGCCGTGCGGCCGCTCTTGGCGGCGCGAGCGCGTAGCAGCGTCCGGATCTGCCGCCGTCGAGCGCCTCGGTGTCGGACGCCCGACTCCGTGCAGGGGACGTCGCGCTCGAGCTCTGCGGCCGACCAGGCAACGATCCGACCTCAGCTCCGATGAGTGCGCCGCCGAGCCGTCGCGCGGCAGGAATCCATCGATGAGCGGCGTCCACGAGGTGCTCTGCAATGACTGACTTCGATCCGCCGCCCGCTCCCGAGCAGCCGGAGGTCGAGACCACGGCGGACGCCGCGCGCGCCGCCGGCGAGGAAGCGGAGGCGGCGCAGGGCGTCGTCGGTGAGATCCGCGAAGGGGACGCCGGCGGCGCGATCGGCGCGGGCGTCAGCGGCGCGGGCAACACGCTGGCGCCACTGCTCGACGCAGCGAGCGTGAGCGACGAAGACACCGCGGCGGTGCGCGCCGTCGCGACCGCAGTCGGCGCGGGAATCTCAGCAGCATCGGAGAGCGCCGCGCGCATCGACTCGGCCACCGACGACGGGGCGCGCGCCGGCGCGGCGACCACGATGGGCGCGCAGCTCGCAGGTGGTGCGCTCGGCGGCGCGACGGGGATCGCAGAGCGCCTCGGGGCCTCGCAGGGCGAGCTCTCTGCGCTCTCGATCGCGAGCGACCTCGTCTCCGCGGTGCCGGCGATCGAGCAGAGCGTGCGGTCGATCGCGGAGATGGTCCATCACGACGGAAGCTCCGACCAGGGCGCCGTTCGCTACCACATCCGCTTTCCCGGGCACGACGAGACGTGGACGCTGCGCGAGATCGTCCTGACCGAGACTCTCAATCGGCCCTTCCTCGCGCGGCTCGTCCTCTCGAGTGAGGACGACGCCGCGAGCCCCGAGCTCCTCCTCGGTGTCGACGCGGACGTCACGATCGAGCGCAGCGAAGCAGTGCGTCATCTGCACGGCATCGTGTCGCGCGTCGAGCACGGCGAGCGCGTCGACGAAGCGACGCTCTGCACGATCGAGGTCGTTCCGGCGCTCGCGGCGCTCGCCCACTGGCGCGACAACCGCATCTTCCAGCATCTGACGGTCCCCGATCTCCTCGAGGTGCTGCTCGGCGAGCATCTCGCGCCGTACCGACGAGAGCTCGAGGTGCACACCTCGCGCGACCGCGACCCGCGCGAGATCGTCGTGCAGTGGGACGAGTCGGTGCTCGACTTCGCGCACCGACTCATGGAAGAGGACGGGCTCAGCTACTACTTCACGCACGACGAGCGGGGCCCCGAGAAGCTCGTCATCGTCGACCACAACGAGCAGTTCCCGGCGGTCGAGCTGCGCGGCGGCGCGCACGTCCTCTTCATCCCTGGGGAAGGAGACGACCACGCGTTCGCAGAGCCGGTCACCGAGCTCCGCGTCGCCGACCAGATCGGCGTGACCGACGTGGTGGTGCGCGACTGGGACTGGACCCGCGCGGAGCCCCCCACGCACGAGCGCGCCCAGGTGCAGGCGGAAGATCGCAGCGATCCCGAGCGCGAGCCGATCATCCGGGAGAGCTTCGAAGCCGACGGCCGCATCGCGTACTCGCGCTACGACAAGTCGCTGTTCACCTATGGCGCGAACGACGCGCCGATCCAGGCGGCGCTGCGCGCCGAGGCGCATCGGATGAGCCGCAATGTGTTCACCGGCCGTTCGCGCGCGACGCGCTTCTCCCCTGGTCATGTCTTCGATCTGCTCGGTCATCCAGTCGGCGCGTTCGATCAGGGATATCTGCTGACGCACGTTCGGCACGTCGGTCGGAACCCTCGGTTCGCAGAGCGCGAGGCCTCCGCTGCAGCGGGGGCATCTGCGAGACCGGAGTACGAGTGCACGTTCACGTGCATCGTGACCAGCGTGCCGCACCGACCGGCGCGGACGACTCCGCGGCCCCGGATCCACGGCGTCCAGACGGCCATCGTGGTCGGCCCGAAGGGCGAAGAGATCTACTGCGACGAGCACGGTCGCATCCGAGTCCAGTTCGCGTGGGATCGCGGCGACGCCGATCCCGAGAAGCGCACCTGCTGGGTGCGCTGCATGCAGAGCTGGGCCGGCTACGGCTTCGGCACGTTCTTCCTGCCGCGCGTCGGGATGGAAGTGATCGTGACGTTCCTCGCGGGCGACCCCGATCGACCGCTGGTCACGGGATGCGTCTACGACGGTCATCGGACGACCCCGTACGAGCTCCCGGATCACAAGACCCGGAGCACGATTCGAACGCAGAGCACGCCGTTCGACGGCGGCTACAACGAGATCCGCTTCGAGGACAAGGGCGGGAGTGAGGAGGTCTTCATCCACGCGCAGAAGGACCTGAACGAGGTCGTCGAGCACGATCACACGACGCACACGAAGAACGATCAGGCGAACACCGTCGACGCGAATCGTACGCATCACGTCGGAGCTCACGAGACCATCGCGATCGGTGGCAGTCAGTCGATCACCGTACGCAGCGAGTCGCAAGGTGACCTTCCGACGCAGGGCGCTTCGCTCACCGTCCAGGACGGCGACTACGAGGTCACGGTCGGCAAGAAGATCGTCATCACGGCGACCGACTCGATCGAGCTGATCGTCGGCGACTCGTTCCTCAAGATCGAGCCCGACAAGATCACGCTGCACCAGAAGGACGACTCCCGGCTGGTGCTCGACCCCGGAAGGGCGGAGCTCCGTTCCAAGCAGGACTCGGTGCTGCTGCTGAACGGAGATGCGCAGCTCACGGCGAAGAGCGGCGCGGACCTGACGCTCACGCGAGACGCACAGCTCACCGGGAGCACCGCGCAGGTGCTCCTCACCGACGACGCGCTGATGACGTCGGGGAGCGGCGCACAGGTGCACCTGACGGGCGATGCGGTCGTCTCGGGCGCCAGCGCGACCCTCGATGCGCAAGCGAGCGCGACCGTCTCCGGTGGCGTCGACGCGACGCTGACCGCGGGGCCGTCGACCGTGAAGTGCGATTCCACCGCGGCGAAGGTGACCTCGATGCAGGTCGACATCAGCGGCAATGCGACCGTCAACGTCGTCGGCGGCCTGATCAAGCTCAACTGAGGAGCCGCTCGATGCAGCGCATGATCACGGAGCTGCGGGAGACGCTCGAGGAGTTCATCGAGCAACCCGAGGACTGTCTGTTGGTTCTCGGCGCCGGAAACGCCGAGGTCCCTTACGTCTTGAAGACGCTCGAGCAGCTCCGAGGTCTCGGCGCCGGAGACATCTACTTCTCCCACGCGGAGCCCTTCGAGAACGAGACGTCTTGGGCGCTCGGCTTCGTCCGATCGCTCCGTCAGCACTTCGAGCACGCGAACCACGAGCGTGCCTCGCGCGCGCTGCCGCCGCTCGCGGCTCCGCCTGACGCGCTCGAGAGCCCTTCGATGAGCCCGCGCGATCGCATCGTGGGGACGCTCGGGCATCTGCAGCAGTGGCTCCATCAACCCGACGTGCATCGCGTGGTGCTCGCGCTGCTCCCGGCGCGCATCGCAGACGTCGCGGCGTACGCTCGATTCGCGGGCTCGTTCGCGCGGATGGCCCACGACGAGCCGTGGATGCGCTCCGGAAGGCTCCTGGTCCGCGACGATCGACGTGCTCGGCCGCTGATGCGCGCGCTCGGTGCGCGGCGGGCGCGGGGTGTCCTGAGCTACGACCTCGACTTCAGCATCGATGCGCTGAGCGCGGACCTCGCGGCGAGCGCCGTCGATCCCGCACAGCCGCTCGCCGCGCGCATGCAGGCGACGCTGCAGCTCGCCGCGATCGACATGTCGTGGAAACGCCACGAGGAAGCGATCGCGAAGTACGCCGGGCTGTACGAGTACTACGGTGCTTCGGGCGCGCCGCTGATGCAGGCGATGTGTCTGCTCGGCGTGGGCGACTGCCTGCGGATGGCCGGCGCGGTCGACCACGCGCTCGCTCGCTATCAGCAAGGTCTCGCGATCGCGATGCAAGCGCGACCGCCCGGCTTCTCCGGTGCCGAGACCGGCAGAGCCGCGATGCACCCGAGCGCGCCGCCGATCCTCCTCAACCTGACGCTCGCAGCGGGTGAAGCCGCCTCGACGCTGGGCCGGTACGCCGCCGCTCGAGCCTTCTTCGACACCGCGAGCCGAATGGCCGCAGCGGCCGTCAACATCGGGGCAGCGACGCAGGCGCTCGAGCGAAGAGGCGATGCGGAGCGCGCGCTGTCGCTCTTCGCCGAGGCCGTCAAGACGTGGACCGACGCGGAGAAGATCGCCGCCGCAGCGGGCGACGGAGGTCGCCGCGCGTCGGTGATCGAGCGGCTCGAGCGGCTCTACCGCGAGGCACGGATGACCCGCGAAGCGGATCGCTACGCAGCGCAGCTCACTCGGCTCCGCGCAGGGAGCGCGTGACGTCGTGCCGAACGACGAGCTGTCCGACACGCCTGCGCTGACCTCGTGGGCGGAGCGCCTCACGCAGCCAGCGACCGAGCATCCACCGCTCTCGCAGGCCATCCTCGTCGCGCGCGCCGAGGCGGTGCTCGGCGCGGCGACCGCCGTCGCGACTCCGTTCTCCACCGCACCGCCGCCCGAGCAGGGCATGCCCGGCGCGGTGGTCCAGTACACCGCCGGCGTCCTCGGTGTGATCAACGCACCCGCGATGTTCATCGACGCCGCGGCAGCGCAGGGCGTGCAGACGGTGCTCGACGCGACCGGGCTCGGCGCGCTGTTCCCGCCGATGCCCGTCGCGGTGCTCGGGTCCACGATGCACGTGGGCACTCCGCACGTGCACACGCACCCGCCGAGCCTCGTGCCACCCGCTCCCCCGATTCCTCTTCCGAGCATGGGTGTCGCGTTCCTCGCGGGATCTGCGTCCGTCCTCGTCAACGGGGTGCCGGCATTGCGCGCCGGCGACATCGGCCTCGGCCTGACGTGCGGATCCATGGCGCCGCCGTTCGAGATCATGACCGGCGCATCGGGCGTGTTCTTCGGCGGCTCGCGCGTCGCGCGCCTCGGCGACATCACGTTCCACTGCAACCCGATCCCGCTCTCGCCGCCCGCCATCATCGGCACCGCGATGGGCATCGCCGGCATCGCCGTTACGGCGGCTGGCGCTGCGGTGCAGGCCTCGACGGGCAACACCGGCGCAGCGATCGCGCAAGCCGCGCAAGCCGCGCTCGACGCCTCGGCGATGGCCCTCTCATCGCTGCGGGGCATGGATCCCGCGGGGCCGCCCGGGGTCGGTGCGCTGATCGGACCGCCCACGACCGTGCTCGCAGGTGGTCCGCCGATTCCGAACCTCGGCTCGATGGCGATGGGCGCCATCTTCGGGCGGCTCGACCGCGCGCTCCGGCAGGCTGCCGCGCGTGTCCGCCGGCCCACCGCGTGCGCGGACGTGAACGGCACGACCGGGAGAGCCGGCGAGCCCGTCGACGTCGTCACCGGCGCGAGCTTCGACACCCACCGCGACTTCGCATCGGTGCACGGCGGGTTCGTCTGGTCGCGTCACGTCACGAGCGCACGTGCGCAGCAGCACGGCGTTCTCGGCTGGGGGTTCCGCCACGGCTTCGAGCACCAGCTCAGGCTGCGTCTGCATCGCGCGATCTACGAGTCGTACGACGGCGAACGGATCGAGCTCGCGCGCGTGAGGCACGGCGAGACCGTCGTTCGTTCTGCGGGATACGTTCTGCGACAGCTCGACGAGCGGCGATTCTCGCTCTCGCATCGTCGCATCGGCACGCTGTGCTTCGAGCGCGTCGCGCCGGGCTCGATCGCGACGCGTCTGGTCTCGATCACACGTGACGGCGTCCAGGTCGATCTCCGGTACGACGGCTCCTCACGGCTCGTCGAGATCCGCGAGCGCGTCATCGACTCGCCCGCCATCCGGGGTGCCGTCTACACGCTGCACTACGATCGCGATCACCATCTCGCCGAGGTCCGCGGCGGCCCCGAGAGCGCCGTCCCGCGGCGCCTCGTCGCGTACGGATTCGATCGCGCAGGACATCTCGTCGCCACCGAGGACGCGCACGGCTCACGCCAGCAGCTCGCGTACGACGGCGCGCACCGCATCGTCACCAGCACGGACCGCAACGGCTACCGGTACACGTACGAGTACGACGCCGAAGGTCGATGCGTCTTCACCACGGGGCAGGACGGGCTCTGGTGGTCCCGCCTCCACTACGAAGAGGGGAAGACACGCCACGAGCTGCACGACGGAACGGCGCGCACGTATCACTTCGCGGAAGACGGCGTCATCACCGAGGTCGTCGATCCGCTCGGGGGTGTGCTCACGCGGATCCGGGATCGCGAGGGGCGCGTGGTCGCCGAGGTCGACGCGGGCGGTCGCCGCCTCGAGCTGCTCTACGACGACGACGACGCGCACTGCGCGCGACGGGATCGATTCGGCTTCACGTATCCGCCGCAGATCGATCAGCCGAAGCTGCCGAATCCGTTCGTTCGCGACCTTCCTGTGACGGCGCTCGAGCGCGTGCTCGGTGATGCAATCGGGGTCGCCGGTACGACGCCGGCGTCGATGCCGCACGTACCTGAGGTCCTGCGCGCAACGGCCACGTCGATCTTCCAGCCGCTCGCCTCGCAGCCTGTCGCTCGCGAGCTCGACTCGCACGGTCGCGTCCTCCGCGAGACCGATGCGCTGGGACGCGTCCGGCACTGGCAGTACGACCGCGCCGGCAACGAGATCTCGTTCCGCGACGCCGACGGTCGCGTGCGGACCCGTCGCATCGTCTCCTGGAATCAGATCGGTGCCGAGTGCGATCCGCTGGGGGCGACCACTCACTACACGCGGAACCCGCACGAGCACGTCACGAGCGTCACGGATCCGCTGGGGACGCTCACGGTCTACCAGCGCGACGCCAAGGACCGCATCGTGCGCGTCACCCGCGGCGGCCGGGTGCGCGACGAGTACACGTACGACCTCGGCGATCGGCTGCTCGAGAAGCGCGACGCGCACGGCACGGTGCTGATGCGCATCGAGCCGCACGCGAACGGCCTCCCCGGGCACTACGACCTCGGCGACGGCGGCACGATCGATCTCGACTACGATCGGAACGGCAACGTCGTCCGCGCCGACTCGCACGCTCACCGATGCGCTCAGCGCTGGGACGAGAGCTCGCGCCGCACGCGCGACCTCGTCGACGCGCGCGAGGTGCGCCATCGATATCGACGTGGACAGCTGCAGGCCACCGAGATCGCCGGGCACGCGACCTCGTTCGAGCGCGACCCGCAAAGCCTCGGCGTGCGTGGGCCTGCCGGGCGCAGGTGGCACATCGAGCTCCGGGGCAACGGCGTCGTCGACATCGACCACGGCAACGGGACTCGTGAGGTCCAGCAGTACGATCTCGATGGTCGCCTGGTCGCACGGCTCGCATGGCGCGTCGGCTCGAGCGCCGAGGTCACGACGAGCTGGGCAGTCCGGCACGACTACAGCCCTGCCGGCGACCTGTTGTCGGTGTGGGATTCCGCGCGCGGCCACCGCCGGTTCGAGACCGACGCTGCCCATCGTCTGTCCGCGGAGCTCCTTCCGAGCGGAGAGCGACTCGAGTACACGCTCGATCTCGCCGGCAACATCCTCTCGAAGCCCGGCCTCGAGCTCGTCGAGCTCGCTCCGGGCAACCGCATCGCGTCGGTCGCGGGCCACCGGTTCGAGTACGACCACCGTGACCACGTTGCCGCGCGCCGTGCGCCCGACGGTACGGAGATCCGCTACGTCCACGACGCCGCCGACCAGCTCGTTCGCATCGAGGACGGCGAGAGACAGGCTTGGACCGCGACGTACGACGGCCTCGGCCGCCGCATCAGCGCCGGTCGCGGCGACTCGCGCGCCCACTACTGGTGGGATGGCGACCGACTCGCCGCCGAGACGTCGGCGTCGGGCCGCTTGCGCATCTACGTCTACGCGCACCCACGCGCCCTGGTCCCGATCGGCTTCACCGACTACGACAGCGTCGACGCACCCTCGAGCAGTGGCCGCGGCCACTCCGTGTTCAGCGACCAAGCGGGGCTTCCTCTACACATCGAGGACGACCACGGGCAGGTCGTCTGGTGGGCCGATCACGTCGACCCGTACGGCGCGATCACCGCGCGCGGAACCATCGACTACGCCCTGCGCTGGCCTGGCCACTACTACGACGCTGACACCGGCCTTCACTACAACCGCTTCCGCTACTACGACCCATGGCTCGGCCGCTACCTCGAGAGCGACCCCATCGGCTGCGCCGGCGGCACCAACGTCTACGCGTATCCGTCGAACCCGCTCGTCTCCATCGACGTCCTCGGTCTCCACAACGAGCACACCCACCCGTCGGAAGAGACGACCCCGGGCCACCCCGACCAAGAGGGCGCGCCGACGGTCCCGCGACGCAACGCGAGCGGTGCACTGATCGACGAGCGCGGCCGATTCGTCGCGGACCCCGATGCGACGGGCGACTCCATCCCTGATTTCTACGCGACACGAGAGCGCATCGTGGGCTTCCAAGCGGCGCTCGATGCGGACGATCCCCACGTGCGCGCGGCCCTCGAC
>JALYRN010001258.1 GCA_030855295.1 Myxococcota bacterium
GTGCTCGGCTGCGTGGCGGCCACCGCGGCGCTGCGCCCGGTCGAGATCGTCGTGCAGCGCTACGCGCTCGTCGGCGGGCTCGCGCCCACGGTGCGCCGCGTGGCCGCGCTCTCGGATCTGATCGCGATCGTCGCGTTCGGCGTGCTGGTGTGCGTCTTCCACCCGCAGCCCGCGGACGCTCCGGCGCGCGCGTCGGCGACCGAGTGGGTCGTGATCTCCGCCGGGCTCGGCGTCGCGCTGGGCGTGCTCTTCACGCCCTTCCTCGGCGGCGACGACTCCGACCACGGCCGCTTCCTCGCGCTGGTCGGGATCATCACGTTCGCGTCGGGCGCCGCCTACTTCCTGCAGATCTCGCCGATCTTCGTGAACCTCTGCCTGGGCGCCGTGCTCGTGAACGCGTCGCGCAGCGGCCCCGAGATCCGCGCGACGCTCGAGTCGACGCGCGCGCCGATGGCGCTGATCCTCCTGGTGTTCGCGGGCGCGCTCTTCCGGCCGCCGCCGCTGGTGCCGACGATCGTCGTGACGGTCGGGCTGATCGGGCTGCGGCTCGTCGGCAAGGCGATCGGTGGCGCGCTCGCGGCGCGCGGCACCGAGCTCCGCCCCGATCTGCATCGAGGCCTGCTCGCGCAAGGCGAGGTCGCGGTGGCGATCGCGGTCGCGTACCGCGTGTTCCACCTCGAGGGCGCCGTCGCCGACGTCGTGCTCGCGTCGGTGCTGGCGTCGCGCGTGCTCCACGATCTCGTCGCGCCGCGCGCGCTGCGCAAGCTCCTCGTCGACGCCGGCGACATCCGCGCCGAGGCGCAGTCGATCGTGCCGAGGGCGCCGGACGAAACGTCGGAGCCCAGCTGAAACGGAGACGGACGGCAGATGCACATCGTCATCGTCGGGCTCGGAGAGATCGGTCGTCACCTCGTGCGCGTGCTCGAGAAGGACGGGCACGACCTGGTGGCGATCGACTCGAGCCCCGAGGCCGTGCGCTACGTCGAGGATCACCACGACGTGATGACGCTCGCGGGGTACGGCGCGAGCCACGACGTGCTGATGCGCGCCGACGTGAAGCGCGCCGACCTCGTGGTCGCGTGCACCGACCACGACGAGGTCAACCTGATCGCCGCGCTCGCCGCCAAGCAGCTGGGCGCCAAGAAAGTGGTCGCGCGCGCGCAGGGCAACGAGTGGGCGAAGACGACCGAGGGCGTCCGCTACGGGCTGCTCGGGATCGACGTGGTGATCAACCCGCGCGTGCTGGTGGCGCTCGAGCTGGCGCGCGTCGCGCGCTCTCACGGCGCGACCGACGTGATCGACATCGCGGGTGATCGGCTGGAGCTGGTGCAGATCGAGCTCGGCGACGACACGCGCGCGGTCGAGAAGCCGATCATGAAGCTGCCGCTCCCGCGCAACGTGCTGGTCGCGGCGATCGTGCGGCGCGGCGAGCTGCAGGTGCCGGGCGGCTCCGACGTGCTGCTGCGAGGCGATCGCGTGTACCTCCTCGGGCACACCAACGCGGTGCGCGAGGCCGAGGACCTCTTCTCGCGCCGGCGCGAGGCACGCCGGGTGTGCATCGTCGGGGGCGGCGTCGTCGGCGAGGCGCTCGCGAAGAGCCTTCGCAAGGACGCGCGTGTGATGCTGATCGAGCGCAAGCTCGAGCGCGCCGAGAAGCTCAGCGTCAGCCTCGAGGACGTCACGGTCGTGCACGGCGACGGCACCGACAAGGAGCTCCTCGAGGAAGAAGAGGTCGGCACCTACGATCTCGTCTGCGCGGTCACCGAGGCCGACGAGGTCAACCTGATCGCGGCGCTGCTCGCGAAGCAGGTCGGCGCCGGGCGCACCGCGGCGCTGGTGAACCGCGCCGACTACATGCCGATCTACCGGCAGCTCGGCGTGAACGTGGTGGTCACGCCGCGCGCCGTCGCGTCCGATCAGATCCTCCGCTACTGCCGCGGCGGCGGGGTCGAGAGCCTGACCCAGCTCGACCAGGGGCAGGCCGAGGTGCTCGAGCTGCGCGTCGACCCGAGCTCGCGCGCGATCGGCGTGCCGCTGGGCTGGCTCGGCCTGCCGCGCGGCACGCTGCTGTGCGGGATCGTGCACGGCGCCGAGG
>JALYRN010000336.1 GCA_030855295.1 Myxococcota bacterium
CACTCCTGTCGGGAATCGGCTCGCCCACTCCGGGCCCTTCCGTCCGCGCGCGAGGCGCGCGCTCCCGTACGCGCCCTCCGGGGCGAGCACTCCTGTCGGCTCAGCGTCGCGTCATCGAGAACGCGATCAACCCGCCGAGCGCCGCGCCGGTGATGACGATCGGCCACGTGCCGAACGAGGAGGGCAGCACGAAGACCGAGAACACCGACGCGATCGCGCCGAGCTTCACGCCGACGACGATGATGCGGAAGCGCGCCAGGGAATCGAGCGGCGCCGCGGCCTCGGTGAGGACGGGCGCGGCTCGCCTCGGGGACGGCTCGGGCACCTCGAGCCCCAACGGTGAGTCGGGCACTTCGAGCCCGCGTCGCTCGAGCTCTCGCGCCGCCTCGCTCCGCTCGAGCCCGCTGCGGGCGCGCGTCACGATGAGCCGTAGATCGTCGCGGTCGGCCTCCGCCATGCGCGCCGCGAGCTTCTCGCGATCGGTCGTCGTCGCCATCGGCCGAATGATACGCGACGCCCCCGCGGCATCTTCCGGCGCCCGGCCGACGGGCAAGCGCGTTCGTGCCGGCGATGGTCGGACCACGCCCTCCTCAGAGGATGCGCTCCCAGTAGCCGACGTCGATCCAGCGGCCGAGCTTGAAGCCGACCTCTCGGAAGTGCGCGACCTTCTGCATGCCGAGCTTCTCGTGGAGCGCGACGCTGCCGGCGTTGGGCAGGGCGATGCCGCCGATCACCGCGTGGACGCCGAGCGCCGCGAGCCTCGGGAAGAGCTCGCCGTAGAGCTGCGAGCCGAGGCCACGCCCGGTCTGCTCGGGCGCGAGATAGACGGTGACCTCCACCGAGAATCGGTAGCCGCTCCGGGCGCGCCAGCGCGTGGCGTACGCGTACCCTACGATGCCATCGCGCTCCTCCGCGACGAGCCACGGCAGCCCCGCGCTGGTCACCTCGCCGATGCGCCGCGCCATCTCCGCCGCGCCGACGCGCTCCTCCTCGAACGTCACGATCGTCTCGGCGACGTAGTGCTCGTAGATCGCTGCGACCGCCGCCGCGTCTGCAGGTACGACCGCGCGGATCACGACGGGTGCGGGGGAGCTCGTCATCGTCGCGAGCGAGCTTACGACGCGCCGCGCGGGCTTCGCACGCGTGGTCGGCTACGAGCGCGAGACCGTGGTCTCGACGTCGGTCGGGTGCGAGAGCGTGCGATGCACCGTGCAGGTCGCGGCCGCGCGGCGCGCCGGCTCGACCCGGTTCTCGGGCAGCTCGGGCCACGTGATCGCCATCTGCATGCGCGCGACGCGGCCCTCGTCGTAGCTCCAGCGCACGCGCACCGAGAGCCCGGCGGTGCCGACGTGCACCACGCCCTCGTCGTACGCGACGAGCACCGACGCGGTGCAGAGCGCGAGCGACGCGGCGAGCATCTGCAGCGGCCCGAACCCTTCGCCGCCCGCGTCACCCTCGACGTGCAGATGACCGGCGCCGTCGATCTCCGTCGCCTCGAGATCCGTCGTGTCGTGGAGGAGCAGCTTCATGACTGGATCACGTGCGGCCCCGGGTGTCCCTTACAACCGACGAATCGGATCGCAGCGTGCGGTACCAACCCTCGAGGCGCGGCAGATCGTCGCGCGCCCGGAGCGCGGCGAGGATCGCGTCGAGCTCGGGCAGCTCCGCGCTGCGCGCGTAGACGCCCATCCCTTCCGGCGTGACCCCGAGCGTCGCGCGCGAGAACCACGTCACCGCCCAGCGCGCGTCGCCCGCGACGTCCACGAACGCCCACTCGCGCTTGTCGCGCCAGAACACGAGCGTCGTCGCGACGATGTGCCACCGTCCGAGCAGCCGAGAGACGTCGAGCTCGCACGGGACACGCGGCGCTCGCACCCCGCCGTCGCGCGCTCGCCGAATGGGGGCGTCGTCCGTCACGGCGTGAAGTCCATGAGCGTCGGGACGTCGCGGTTCGTCGTCGTTCCGTCCCCCAGCTGTTGCGACGCGTTGTTTCCCCAGCACCAGATCGATCCGTCGTCGCGCCGTGCGCACGCGTGGCTCGCGCCGGCGGCGATCTCGACGACGCGCGTCAGACCGCTCACGGCGATCGGCGTTCCTCGCGGACCGGATGCGGCCCCGTCTCCCAGCTGTCCGGCCGCATCATCGCCCCAGCACTCGACGGCGCCAGCGCTCGTGATCGCGCACGTGAACCGTGAGCCGGCGGTGACCGCGACGTACGGGGTTCCGGTCGACACGATCGGCGCCGCGATCGAGCTCGCGCCGCCCAGCGTCCCGCGTCCGAGCTGACCGTTCGCGTCGTCACCCCAACACCACACGCCGCCGTCGTCGCGCAGCGCGCACGCGTGCGCCAGCCCTGCCGCGATCCCGACCACGCGGTCGAGACCAGCGACCACGACCGGCACGGCCGAGTCGGCGTCCGTGCCGTGACCTAGCTGCCCGGACGTCCCGGCGCCCCAGCACGCGACGGCGCCGCTGCGCCGCTGCACACACGAAAAGGCCCCGCCGACGTCGATCGCGACGGCATCGACGACGCCGCCCACGGCGATGGGCGTCCAGCTCGTGAACGGACGGACGACGCCGTCGCCCATCTGCCCTCGGTCGCCGAGGCCCCAGCAGAGAACCTCTCCGTCGGCTGCGAAGCCGCAGGCGTGCGACAGCGAGCACGCCGCGTCGACCACGACCGGCGCCGGTGCCGTCCACCGCACGTCGCACGTCGGCCGGCCGTCGTCGATCACGCACAGGCCGAGGCCACCGTGCACGCGCGTGCCGCCCCCAGACGTGCGCTCGTAAATTCGGTCGACGCCCGTGCTCGCGTGGGTGCACACCGCAGCGCCCGACGCCGTGCGCCCGCAGGTTTGCGTGGAGGTCGGGGCGAGCTCGACCAGAGGATCACAGACGCCTCCCACGCACGCGGCGCTCGAGCAGCGGTCGTCGCACCCTCCGCAGTGCAGCTCGTCCTGCGAGATGCGCGTGTCGCAGCTGTCGGCGACGACGCACCCCGCATAGCCGGCCTCGCACGAGGTCGCGACACAGCGCGAGCTTTCGCAAGCGACCGCCGCTGCGTTGCGCACACGGCAAGCGCTGCCGGCGCCCTCGTCCAGCGCTCCGTCGCAGTCGTCGTCGCCCCCATTGCAGGCCTCCGGTGCCCCGGGGTGGATGTACTCCGAGCGGTCGTCGCAGTCGTCGCGCGGATACCAGCCGCCGGTGCACGTCGCGTCGAGCGCTGCGTGGCCGTCTCGGTCGGCGTCCTCGAGATTGCCGTGGCCGTCGCAGTCATCGTCACGTCGATTGCAGAGCTCCGTCGCGCCGGGGTGGATCGTGGCGGCGAGATCGTTGCAGTCGACCTCGCCGGAGCAGGAAGAGACGACGTAACCGTCGCCGTCGGCGTCCGTCGCGGTGCGATCGATCGCTCCGTCGCAGTCGTGATCGCGACCGTCGCAGAGCTCGCGCGCACCGAGATACACCGTGCCATCTCGGTCGTCGCAGTCGCCGCCGCGCTCGATCCAGTGCGTCGAAGAGCCGCAGCCCTCCCACGCGATCGGCCGGCACCTGGAGATCGCTCCGCGCGCGTCGTCGCCGCGACCGTCGTCGTCGCAGTCCGGGTACCACGTGCGCTCGGGCGAGGTGGGGAAGAGACCCTCGTCGAGCGCGCCGTCACAGTCGTCGTCGATGAGATCGCAGTGCGCCTCGACCGCCCCGGGATGGACGTCGCGGCGCGCATCGTCACAGTCGTCGCCGCACACGCCGCTCACGCAACAGCTCGCTACGATGTGACCGTCATCGTCCTCGTCGGGACCGAACGTGTGCGGGTTGCAGTCCTCGTCGTGACCCGCTGCATCGCACACCTCCGTCCCGTCCGGGTGCCGATCGGGATCACCGTCGTCGCAGTCCCACCCACCACAAGCCGGGCTCCCGTGCCCGTCGCGATCGTCATCCCAGCACGGCGACAAACACCGATCCCGCGCCTCCGAGCACCCGGTGACCGTGCATCCGCGAGTCCGTGTCACGCACCCGTCCACATCGGCGCTGGGGTCGCGCGGGCGGCACTCCTCGATGCCCGAGCAGAACAGTCCGTCGTCGCAGTCCGAGTCGGCCGCGCAATGCGTGCTCGCGTCTGGTGGCAACCCACCTGCGGCATCGGAGCGGTGCGCCGCATCGCGCGCGGCATCCACGACGCCGGGGTGATGCTCGGCGCACGCGCTCGCCGTCACGAGGGCCGCGAGCGTGACGACGGGCGCGAGTCGATGCACGACCGCCATCGTACTCGCTCACGCGAAACCCCGGCAGCCCGATCACCGCCCTTTCAGCTCGGTCGCGCGCACCAGGTTGACGCTCTGCGTCTTGCCGTCGAAGAGGACCACGACCTCTTCGCGCTCGAGCTGCCGCTGCACCTGCGCGACCTTGCTCTCGAGCGAGACCTCCTGCGCGCCGTACTCGGTGCCCTCGCGCGTGACGAACTCCTCGATCACGCCGCGCAGCGCTGCGGCGCTCAGTCGCTCCCACGGCACGACGACGTCGGGCGGGAGCTCGTCGTCACCGGTCGTCGCGTCTTCTTCGTCACGCACCACCCGCGTCTCGCCGTCGTCGTCGCTCACTCGCCACCCCATCTCGCGGTCTCTGACCACGGAATCACCGGTCACGCCACTCGCGCGCGCGATCGCCGACGGCTCTTGTGGGTCTCCGCGCCGGGCCTAGGAGGGGGCGCGGCGGGAGGTAGAAGCGAATGTCGATGCGCGGATGGGCGCTCCTCGGAGCGACGATGTGGGTCCTGGCGGCGTGCGGCGGCGGTGGCACCGAGCCGGAGCAAGAGACCGAGACGACCACTGGCTCGGAGACGACGACCACGACCACCACGACCACGACCGGTGGCGACGCGACGGGGAGCAGCACCTACGGCGACACCGCCACGGGCGACGAGGGCATGGGCGACGAGGGCATGGACGAGTCCACCGACCCGATGTGATCGCGATCCGACGCGCGGGCGGATCGCATTCGCATGTCTCGTGCGATCCGCGCGCGCCTCACTCGCCGTCCCAGAGCCGGCACGCCTCTCGATCGGCGGCCTCACGCGCGGCGATCACGCGGTCGATCGCGAGGTAGGGCTCGGTGTCGATCGCGAACGCAGGCCACGCGGGCGCGCCCTCGCCGTTCGGATCGGCGGTGCGCACGAAGCGCGCCCAGTACCCGCTCATCGCCTCGAACAGCGCGAGATCGTCGCCCAGGTGCTCGCGCCGTCCGATGCGCGCGGGATGACCGAACACGTACTGGATCTCCCCGGAATGGAACGCACCGAGCGGGCGCTCGAACGCCAGCTGGAACGGCGCGTCGGGATACTCGAAGCGGTACACGCGCAGGTCGATCCCGCGCGACGCGAGCAAGAGCGCCGCCCGCCGCGAGGGACACGCCAGCGACGCGTGGCCGATCATCGCCGCGATCGCCGCGCCCGGATCGTCGTACGACGCGAGCGGATACGCCGCCTCGATCGCGCTCGCCTCGATCCCGTGCGACAGCGCCAGCGAGTCGATGGCGGTGCGGTACGCCGCCTCGTCGACGACGGTCCCCTGCTGCTCGGCAAGTGCGATGAAGAAGGTTCCCTCGTCGGCGTTCCAGCCCATCACGACCGGCACGTCCGCGACCTCGCCGCCCTCGACCGCCGCGCGGAACGACGACGGGATCACCGTGCCGTCGATCGACGGACCGAAGCGCGACGAGTCTCCGAGCAGCGCGACCACGTCGCCCTCGAGCGCCGCCGCCTCGCGCACCGCCATCGCGGTCTGCTCGCGCATGCACGCCGCCGGATCGCTCGCGCTCGCGCAGCCGAGCTCCATCGCGAGCCGCGAGGCGAGCACCGCGGCCTCGTCGCGCGGCGTCAGCGGCGAGTCGCAGAGGCCGCTCTGCGAGATCGCGCGCGCGAAGAGCCCGCGGCTGCCCGGCGCGACCAGGTGATGGCACACCGAGATGCCGCCCGCCGACTCGCCGGCGATCGTGACCTGCGCCGGATCCCCGCCGAACGCCGCGATGTGATCGCGCACCCAGCGCAGCGCGAGCTGCTGATCCTCGAAGCCCTCGTTGCCGCTCGCACCGAGCGCCGAGTCCGCGAGGAAGCCGAACGCGCCGAGGCGATAGTTCATGCTGACGACGATCATCCCGTAGCGCTGCGCGAGCACGTCGCCGGCGGTACCGCGATCGAGCTGCAGCCCTTCGCCGAATACGAACGCACCGCCGTGGATCCACACCATCACCGGCGCGCCCTCGGGGCGGGGATCGGGCGTGTGCACGTTCAGGAAGAGACAGTCTTCGACGTCACTCGAGGTCAGCCCGAGCGCGCTCTGCGCACACGCGGGCGGCGCGGTCATCGCCTCGAGCGCGCCGTCCCAGCCGGCGTGTGGCACGGGCGCACGCCAGCGCAGCTCGCCCACCGGCGGCTCGGCGTACGGGATGCCGAGGAACTCCTGGTACCCGTCCTCTCGCGCGCCGCGAACGATGCCGAGCGGGCCGAGGTCGACCTCGGCCGGCGGCTCGACGAACGCGTCGCTGCCGCCGTCGATCACCGCCGCAACGTCACCCCCGCAGCCGAGGAGCGACGCGAGCGCGAGCCACGAGAGCGATGCGCGCGAGAGCTTCGTCGTCGTCATCAGAGCGCCATCTCCAGCTGAAAGGTTCCGCCCCAGTCCGTCAGCGGTCCCTCGTCGATCACCACGTCGGGATCGAGCTCGATCGAGTCCACCGGATCGTCGGTGGCGAGGTCGCGATCGACCACATCGACGTAGAACGGCTCGCTCGCCGAGACCGGCACGTCGAGCGCCCACGCGCCCGACAGTGAGTCCTGCGCGCGCTCGCGCTCGGTGCTCGCGAGCACGACGCCGCCCTGACGGATGATCACGTAGGGATCGGGCGCGCCGCCGCCCGCGTCCCAGGCGCGACCGTTCTCCTTCGAGGCCGGCAGCTGCACTGCGATCCGCCGCACGCGCGGGCTGCCCTCGGGCAGGCTCGGAGGAGCGA
>JALYRN010000337.1 GCA_030855295.1 Myxococcota bacterium
CGCGTGATCCCGGACGAGCGCGCGTACCTGATCGACGATCTGCTCGAGGTCGATCGGACCCCCGAGCGGCGCGAGCGCGTGATGCACGCCGAGCTCTCCGACCGCGAGCTCGCGTTCGTCGAAGGGAGTGCCCTCAGGCAGCTCGGTGGGCTCGTCGAGCGTGAGCCGACCGTTCCGAACCGTCGCGCGCACCGACATGTCCTCACGGTAGCCCGAGGCTCGTGTGCAGACCAGCGTCGAGGCGAGTCGGGAATCGCTGGCGCTCGGTCGTGTCGTCCCACCGATCCCAGGAAGTTCGAGCGCGGCGACGCGCGCCTCGCGTCAGCGGTGCGCGCGTCGCCTTCGGTCGCGTCGCATCACGCCTCCGGCGCGAACGGCGCGCTGGGGTCGAGCGCGGGCGTTCCGGGGCCGGCGAACGGGGCCTCGGGCTCGGTGGGGTCGGTGACGTCGATGGGGTCTTCGGTGGGGTCGATGGGCTCGCTGGGATCGGTGGGCTCGCCGTCGCGTGCGGTGCGGGTGGAGCGGTAGCGATCGATCGGGATCGCGACGGCCTTTCGGAAGCGCTCGATCGACGTCTGGTCTTCGTCGTCGACCTTGGCGAGCATGACGCGGCTGTATCGTCCGACGGCGCGCTGGAACTTGGCGAGGAGGTGCTGGACGGCGGTGGGATCGGGGATGTCGATGACGGTCTTCCCGACCCCGATGATCTCCCCGAGCGCGACGGTGGCCTTCTTGGCGGCCTGGAGGTGGTCGGTGCCGACGAGCTCGTCGATCTGCTGCTTCGCGCCCGACTCGACGATCCGCGAGACGAGTCGATCCCCGAACGCCCACGCCTGCGCGGCGGGGAGCCTGGTGAAGCTGAGCCCATCGGGGAACGTGATCGCGAGGAGCTTGGCCGCGCGCGCGCCCTTGTTGCTGGCGGACGCGGGGATGCGCGAGACGGCCTCGATGCCGCCATGGGTGGCGGCCCACGCGTTGACGAAGTCGAGGAACGCGTTGCGAACGCCACCGACGGCGTCGCGCTGCTTGAGGACGATCTCGAGCGACTCGGCGAGCTGCTCGGCGGTCTCGAGGTGCGCCTGCTCGTAGCGCGCGAGGTCGTCGGGCGCTTGGTTGCGCATGAGTCGGATGAGGGGCTTGGCGTAGTGCGCGGCGACCTTCGGGGGACCGCCGTACTGGCTGAAGCTGATGTCGGACACGTGAGGACCCGGACCTTTCCCCCGGGGAAATCCCGGGACGCGTGCGGCGGCTCGGGATGAGCCGCGCGCTTGCGAGGTGGTCATCGCGTCGTCGAGGGGGGCGTTGCTGGGGGTGGGGGAAGTTTGTGATCGAGAGGGGTGAGGTGCGGGGAGAGGGAGAGGTGGAGAGGGCGGGAATGGGGGCCAAGGCGGAGGGAGAGGCGTGGGGGAGGCGGTGATGGTGGCGCGCGCGGGAGCGCGAGATGAGAGCGAAGCGGGAACGGGAGCGATCGAGGAGAGCGAGAGGTTGGGGCGGGGCGTAGCGGGGGCGCTGGGGGAGATGCGGATGTTGGGAGGGCGTAGCGGTAGGGATCGGGGAGAGCGGGATGTTGGTTGGCGGGTTCGTGCCCACACGGCACGCGCGAGAGAGCCCTTTCGGCGTGATCGGGCCTGGCGTACCGTCGAGGCACGTGATCTGGGAATCCCTACCGTGGAAACGCGACTTGGCGAAGCGAGCCGCGAGACTGCAGCGTCGCAAGACGCAGCGCCGCATGGGTGAAGCGTCTTTCGCAGCCATCGAGCAGGACGTGTTCCTTGCCGCCTACTGCGTTCGGAAGCTCGCGGAAGCCAAAAAGCTTTCGGACGAGGTCGAGAGCATCTCACTTCGCGCGAGTGCATTCGCACCGCGTGAGCAACCGGTTGACCTCATGAACTGGTTCAAGCTCGACAGGGCTTACGACCTCACGTCGTCCGTTCCCGCCGAGGTGAGCCTCCGCGACTGGTACAACCAGGTGATCCACAGCTTCGTGTTCGTAGTCGACACCGAGCGAACGGGTCTGGCCGGCTTCTACGTCTCCTCCGACCGGTTAAAACACAAGCGGCTACTGTACTTCGCGGCCGATGAAGTGATCGGCGCGCTCGCGCGCGTGGCAGACGACGACGTGGTCTCGGTGAAGATGGAGCGCGACGGCTCCGGCGCGATGCAGGTGGTGTCGAAGTCGAATGCAATTCGCGGCGCCTGAGGGCGCTCACGCCTCTCGACCAGGAGACGTATGGTGACGGCGATGTCGCGAACGATCGTGGTCCTGCTCGGTGCGCTACTGGTGGCCTGCGGGACAGCCGGTCCGACCGGTGCTCGCGGCGAGCAAGGACCCGCCGGCGATCGCGGCTCGGCCGGACCACCAGGGCCACAAGGCGAAGCCGGAGCTGATGGGCCGACTGGGCCTGCCGGACCGCAAGGCGAACCCGGCTCGCCGGGGTCGTCAGGCAGCCGACTGCTCCATCTCGGGCGACTCGTTCCGTCGGGATTCGTGCCGCCTCCGGTGACCGAGAGAACCGTGGTGCCGCTCGATGGGTCGACGAACCTCGGCGACGTCGGGCCGATCAGCTTGTCCACTACGGGCGGTCCCGTCCGCATCCACCTACACACCAGCGTCGAGCTGTTTCCCGACCCGAGTGCGCCGGTCCGCTACCTTACGGTCGAGCTCCTCTACCGGATCGACGCCGACGAGCCGGTCCAGTGCGCGATCGTCTTCACGAGCTCTGACGGCGCCTCGGACCTTCGGCCGATGCTCTGCGAGACTATCGTCGACATCCCGGCAGGCGATCACGTCCTCGCGTTCGACGTCGCATACAGCGGCCTCGCGCCGATCTGGGCAAACGCAACTACGTCTCTCGTGACCGTCGAAGAACTCGCGGCCGGAGCGCCGTAGAGAGAAGAGGACAGCAATGGCGCTTCGGACCGACTTCTCGCATGACCGTAAGCGGATCGACGCGAATGCGGTACTCGCGCTCCGTCCCGCGCACAGCTCGCACAGACTTTCGATCGCCCCATGAGGGCATCGCCCTCGGCATCGTCGACCGCTTCCCCAGACGCGCAAGGTACCTTGGCTCTGACTCGCCCGCGTGACGTGCGGCCTGATAGTCTCGCGTGGTGCGCGCGAACCTCGTCGACACGCTGCTGCGCTTCGCAGCAAGCCGGCCCGCGGAGGAGGACCCGTTCACCGAGGTGCTGGCGTGGATCCTCGAGCGGGACGCGTTCTTCGCGTCGGAGCTCACCGCGCTCCTCCGGCGAGTTGCGGTGCGGCGCGGGATCGCGATCGAAGGGGTGGACACGCATCCGAGCGTGAGCACGCAGGTCGTCGTCGCGGGGACGCAGGGGTCGTGCTCCCGCTACGATCTCGTGCTCGACTGGGCGACGCCTCGGCTGCGCATCGTGATCGAGGTGAAGGTACACGCCGCCCTGACTCTCAGTGGCACGTTCGCGGAGCCCGTGGAGGGACAGGCTCGTCATCAAGTGGACGAGTACCTCGCGATCGCCCGCGCGAGCGGGCAGCGAAGCTTGGTGTTCACGCTCGCGCCGGGGGCTCTGCCGGTCGGCGATGCGGCACGTGCCGATGACCTCTACGGCGGTCACCTCCTCTGGCAGGACGTCCACGACACGCTGCGGCGTGCAGCTCGATCGCGTATCCACCGCACGATGGACCCGGTGGTGCGCGCGATCGCGGAACAGACCCTCGAAGCGATGGAGAGACGATCGATGGCCGCACCTCGGATCACGTTCGAAGCGTTGCTCTCGGTGAAGCGGTACGCCGCGTTCCGACAGAGCTTCGACCCGATGCTGACGTTCGCGTGGTCGACGCTGCACGACGACGGAACGCTCGCTGGTTTCCAGAAGATCGATCGGCGCGCGTGGCAACAAGACGTCCACGACCGCATGGGGTACCGGCTCTGGGCGGAACGCAAAGACCCGAGCGCGTTCGGGTTCATGGGGATCGCGCTCGGTGACGACACGATGGTCGAGGGCGTGCCGGATCTCTACTTCTTCCTGGAGGTCCCTCCGCGCTCGAGAGCGCAGGAGGCGATCGACGCACACGGCGCTGAGATCCTCGCCGCGGTCGCGCGGCTCGCCGGGCGCGACTCGCGCGTGACGTGGGGCTACGACCCCGGAGGGTACGAGTCGATCTGGGCGGCGCGATCGTGCGCAGACATCGTGACCGACCCCGAGCCACGCGAGGCGCTGACGGCGTTCTTCCGGAGCGCGGTGACGCAGGCCCGGGAGGAAAAGCTGCTCGGGATCTACTTCGAAGCGGTCGCGCAGTCGCCCGCCGCGTGAGCGCCGACGCGTCAACTCCAGCGGTTCCGCGGCTCGACTCGGATCGTGGGCTCAGCCTACCGTCGCTCTGGCGAAGGCGTCTGCAAAGTCGGTGCAGGTGCGGTGGCGACGGGAGGTCTCCGCGCTGAGCGCTACTTCGATCACACTGCGTACTCCCCGCGGAAGACGGCTCGCGACCGCTTGGCGTTCATGGAACGAGAGTTGCTCGTACTCGTTCACGCCGTGGATCAGCGCAACGGCAGTCGTTGCAAGCGAGTATTGATCCGAGACAGGCCGCATGTAGTCACCCTGACGCACCTCCGGCGACGCGTAGAACGGATTGTATGCACCCGGGTTCGCCGCGACTCGCGTGTACCGCGACGTGAGCGCCTTTTCGCCGAGCGTCTTCGCGACACCGAAATCCGTGAGTCGCACATGCTGTCGATCGTCGATGAGGATGTTTCCCGGGCTCACATCACCGTGGACGACGTGGGACTTGTGGGCCTCATCGAGCGCTGCCGCGGCCTGCCTCAAGATGTGAGCGACGGTCGTGAATGCGAGCGGGGCATTGCCACACCATTTCTCCAGCGACGCACCCCCATGCTCCGTGAGGAGGAACTCACCGAAGATCGGATCCGGATCAGTGGGGTGATAGATACAGATGTGCTTGCTTCGTAGACCAGATGCCTTGTCGAATTCACGGCGAAGCCCTGCGACTGCCTCGCTGTGCAGCGGGAACTTGGCCGCGTACTTCGTACCGGATCGCACATGGGTCACTTCGTACGTGACGCCGAAACCACCACGACCGAGTTCGCGCCCGACACGGTATCCGCCGAGCAGCACGTGTCCTTCGCTCGGAGAGTTCTCGGGCGCGGGTGCCGGCACCGCTCGCGACAACGCCGGCCGAGGCGCAGCGGCAATGTCGTGAACAGGGGGAGGCGGGGGTAGCGTCGGGGTGCGCCGGAGGGCTTGCGGCTGCTCCCGTCTCCGGACCGCCGCGAGGGCCATCCGGCGCGTCTCCTCTCGGTGACGCACCTTTCCCGCATCTTCGACGAGGTCGGTCCAGAGATTCCTCAACAGAGTGTTTCCGTTGTACGTCGTGAGAATCTCCATGAACGTGTCGGGTGTCAGACCGAGAGCGGCCGCACATTGCGCGGAGTCGGCAGCAGCCTCCTTGATCTCGCTGGTGGTGCACTCCATCAACTTCCAGACGAGATCACGCTGCTCGTCGATGCACAGCGCGAGCTCGTCGTGGAGATCGTCCCACGATCTCGTTCGCCGACCGCCGAGGTCATCCGCGACGAAGTCGTTCCACTCGGAAAGCGTCCAGAAGCTGTCTCGGTAGAGCCGGACGACCTCGTGCAGATCGGCGTCCCGCGCAATCCGATCAATGAGCTCGACCTTCTTGCCACGCGGTGATGCACCCCTGGCCCGAGCAAGCTCCGAGAGATCCTCCCATCGCATCCGGTCGAGCACCCGTCGCAGCACGTCCTGGTCGGTCATGTGGCCATGGTCTCCGTTGCTCACGGCTCATTCAAGGGGGTGAACGCTGCTACGCATCCCACGTGTATCGAAACGCGATGGGCACGAGCCGGTCGGGCGAGGGGCGGAAGGGCGACTCGCGCTTGATTGCTCCGCCGCCGAATACGAATTCGCCGTTGCGAACGTGGACGGTGAGCGACGACACCGCGAGTAGCGCGTAGGGCACCTCGGACTCCGTGATCGCGCGCAGTTGCTCGGCGGTGAAGGTCACCTCCGCAGCGCTGTCTTCGCTGACGCGAACGATTACGCGCTCCTCCGAACTGCCGCGCCGAGCAATGACGTCGTACGGCTCGTCCAAGGCGGCGCGCGTGATCTCGGCGCCGCGCCACAGCGGGCGAACGCCGTTCTCGATCACGTGCTCGAGCATGTCGCGTTCCTTCCTCTCGCGGTGTCCGGTGAGGTCGTCGATCTCGTCGTACGGCGCTCCGCGCACGAGGTTCGGCCCCGCGTAGTCGGCGATCTGCTGGAGCGCTTCGTCGATCCATGCGCCCTCGTGAGGCGCGCCGTCCGGGTCGTATGCGTACGCGACGTTCGACTGCCCCATCGCGCCCTTCCCCTTCGGAATCGCGATCGTCCGCTGCGCTTCGGGAAGAAGCACGGCTCGCGCAGGATCGGCGGACCAGAGGTATGCGCGGGAGCGGCGCCAGGTCATCGTGGCCGGGCAAGTCGCGCCGGCGTACCAACCGACCACCACCTGACCGCCCTCGCTGGGCCGCTTCGCCACGACGATCACGAGCACGTCTTCGAGCTCTTCTGTCCGGCGCTCGACGGAGGGAGCGATCCTGCGGAGGTTGAGCCCGGTCTCACCGCCGTTGCCCGCCTGGACGTATCCGAAGTAGCGGCCCTCGATCTCGCGGAAGTTCTGGGTCTCGCCGCCCTCGCCGTCGTCGTTGTAGGAGCCGCCGCCGATCGGGCCGTCGTCCTCCGGCCACAGCGAATAGAACCTCATCCAGCCGACCCGGCAGAAGACGACACGCGGTCGCGCTCTCTCGCTCTTCATCGCGCCCCCCTCACCAGTACTGAACACCGAACCGCTCGTCGTAGTTGTACATCTCGCGGGAGCGTAGCCGTTTTGAACGGGGTCACGCCAGCTGCGGCGGGTTCGTCCAGGCGCGCCGGCGCGGTGCGTCGGGTCGCGAACCCCTGGCGAGGAGGGCCCGAGCGAGCGCTTCTCGCGAGAGAGCG
>JALYRN010001259.1 GCA_030855295.1 Myxococcota bacterium
GGGGGAGGCGGCGGCGGCGGCGGCGGCGGCGGCGGCGGCGTCTGCTGCGGTCCCTCGGGACCGATCGGCGTGCCGCCCGAGACGGGCTCGCCTTCGCCCGGGACGTCGTCGCTGACGCCTCGATCCTCCGGCAGGACCGTGCCCGCCTCCGACTCCGTCTCTGCTGCCTGCTGCGCGAATGTGCGTGCTGGATTCGCAGTGAGTGCGATCGCGAACACGATTGCGAGCGTCGTCCGGATGCGTTGCATCGTCCCTCCCGGAATCTCTGTCGGTGTCGGCCCGCAGCGAGCCTGACTTCTCTGGAACCCGGCGGGGCCCATTGAACACGAACGAGCGGCGATCGAGAAGAGCCGACGTGAGCATGCGCGCATCTGCGTCGTCTCCCGCCGGCTCGGTGGCTGAACGCTGATTCAGTGTCGGAGTCGCGATTCGCCGTGCGAACGCGTCATTCCGCGCAGGGATGTCCGACGGGGTAGTCGCTCCGCTCGGGCCCGATGTTGATGATCGTCACGGCGTTCGGGAGCACGCGAACCGCCTCGCACCCGATCCGCCGGGGCGCCTCGCCCTCCGTCGGACGGCCCCACGCCTCGACGCGGAGCTGGTCGTCGGCCCCGGCCGGCACCGGGATCTGGATGCCGACGTAGAGCCCGTCGGCGTGCGTGAACGTGCTGCTGTCCGACGGGAACGAGTCGCCGTTGAAGTAGCGGTAGTGCGGCTGCTCGACGCGCTCGCCCTCGACGAGCTCGGTGTCGCCGTCGAACACGCGCACGATCGCGCCGTACATCGGCGTCTCGTTGCAGTCCTGGACGACGCCCGCGAGCAGCGCAGTCCCCGGCTGCCGCAGGATGTTCACGACCGCCGGGATGAGCGCGAGCGTTCCCTCGGAGACGGAGTTGGCTGTCACCGAGCCCCCGCCCGCGGTCGGCGCCGGCTCGTTGTACTGCATCGAGTCGATCACCGACATCGCCGCGGTGGCGCCGGGGCGCGGGAACACGCGGTACGCGTACCAGCCGCCCGAAGGCACGTCGACGGCGGCGTTCCCGCTCGCGTCGGTCGTCACCTCCGTGCACGACGGCGCGTCGCAGGTGGCCCGGACGACGTTGTCGCCGAAGAACCAGACGCGCGCGTTGCTGACCGGGCTGTCCGACTCGAAGTCGCGGAGCTCGAACGTCGTGTCGACGGGCGCGCCAGCCGTGGGCCGCGCCCGCGATCCGATGCACGCGAGATCCGGCGTGCCGGTGGTCGGGCTCGCCATGGTGCCCGTGGTGAGGACCGGCAGGCTCGGGCCTGCGGCATCGCGCGCTTCGCCACCCGCGTCGGGCGTGGTGCCGTTGCCGCCGCAGCCGACCGCCATCGCGAGTGCGACGAGCGCGATCTTCCAAGAAGCGAACTTCGTCATCTCCAAGCTCTCCTCGTTCCCTCGCGGGAAAATCGGGCTGATGCTCTCACACTTCGCGGCGATGTTGGCGGCATCGAGGCACCGCGACGCGTCCACTGGCGGAACGGCATCCGCGGTGGCGCGACGATATGGCCGCCCCCGGCAAAAGAGAATCGCGCGCGCCCTGCGCTCGTGCGTCGTCGCACAAGGGAGGGTAAGGCCCTGGTGATGAACGAGCCCTCTGGTCGCCGCGCTGGCGAGGCCTCTGTCGGTCGAGCGCTGCTGATCGCGTCGCTGGCGCTCGCGGGCTGCGACTCGTGCGAGCGCGGCGGCCCGGTTCCGTTCGGCCTCGATGGTGGTCACGGCGCGCCGTCGACGGGGACCGCACCGAGCCACGATCCCGGCTCGGCCGCCGCCGCGGCGGGCTCCGCGGTGGTCGTGCGCGAGCTCCCCGACGGCACCCTGCGGGCCGACGTCGAGGGCGCGCCGATCGAGCTCACGGGCGAGTCGATCCGCGCGATCGGCGCGCGCGATCTCGATGCGGACGGAGATCGCGACGCGCTGATCGTGACCGGCGGCGACGCGGCGCACGGGCCGCGCGTGCTGGTCGTCATGCGCGACGGTCGAACGTTCGGCGCGCCCCTCGAGCTCGCGTCGTCGCCGGCGCTCTCGGCTTCCTGCGCCGTCGAGCGCGCAGGCGTTCGGGCGATCGG
>JALYRN010001260.1 GCA_030855295.1 Myxococcota bacterium
GCGACGCGCAGGGCTGGGGCGACGCCCGGTTCTACTCGACGATGCGCGTCGCGGGCCCGGCGTGCGTCGCGCGCGAGGAGACGTGCGACGGAACGGACGAGGACTGCGACGGCGCGATCGACGAGGAGGCCGACGCGTCGTGCGGCGAGGGCAGCGCGTGCACGGCCGACGGCTGCCTCGAGCTGATGCGCCCCCCGCCCGAGCCGATGCTTCCGCCGGTCGACGAGACCGACGGCGTCATCCCTCCGCGCCGCACCGCCGGCATGAGCGACGGCTGCGCCTGCGATGCCGCGGGAGCGCCCGGCACCCTCCCGCCCGGCGCGCCCCTCGCGCTGCTCGCGTTCCTGGGCGTGGTCGTCGTGCTCCGCCGCAGCGCTCGCTGACGGAGCATCAGCGTCAGCGGCGCGCGCACACGAGCTCTGTTGGGCTTCATCGCGAATCCAGCTGCGAGATCGGAGGCGGCATCGTCGTGGAGCGATTGCACGCACTTATGCGCGAAGTACGCTCGAGGTATGAGCTACAAGCGGATCACCATCCGCGTCCCCGAGGAGGTCGCGGCGAAGGCAGCCCGCGCCGCCGAAGCCGGCGAGGTGGAATCCGTCTCGGCCTACTTCGCGGAGCTCGCCGCGCGCGAGCCCGACTGGGTCGAGGCGCGGGCGATCATCGACGGGATGATCGCGGAGTCGGGCGCCCTCTCGGACGAGGATGTCGCCTGGGCCAAGGACGTCCTGGGCATCGATACGGGCAGAGGCGAGAGCGCCGCGTGAGGATCGTGCTGGACGCAGGCGCGCTCATCGCGCTGGAGCGACGCGATCGCAGGATGCTCGCGCTCCTCGCCGAGCTCGTGTCTGCACGAGTCCCGGCGCACGTGCCTGCGGGCGTGGTCGCGCAAGTATGGCGGGGATCACCGCGCCAGCACGCCGTGGTCAGGCTCCTGTCGACCGAGGCGGTGCGTGTGCACCCGCTGACGGAGGCGATGGCCTACCGCGTCGGACTGCTGCTCGCGTCGTCGGGCACGTCCGATCCCGACGACCTCGCCCGTCTCGATCCGAAGCTCGACCTCGTCACCGTGTGAGCCGCGGTCCATCGCCCCAGGAGAGAAGGGCACGGTTGCGCTCTCGCTCGAGGTCACTATGAACGGCGCGCGATGAAGACGCGCGTGTTCGGACCGACGGGGGCCTCGGTGCCCGTTCTCGGGCAGGGAACCTGGAACATGGAGGGCGACGAGCGCGCGGAGGTCGTGCGCGCGCTCCGTCGCGGGCTCGATCTCGGGCTGACGCACGTGGACACCGCGGAGCTCTACGGGAGCGGGAAGGTGGAGACGATCGTCGGTGAGGCGATCGCGGGGCGGCGCGACGAGGTGTTCCTCGTGAGCAAGGTGCTGCCGTCGAATGCGTCGAAGCGCGGCGCGATCGAGGCCTGCGAGCGCAGCTTGGCGCGGCTCGGGACCGATCACCTCGACTGCTACCTCCTGCATTGGCCGGGCGGTGAGCCGCTCCAGGACACAGTCGCGGCGTTCGAGCAGCTGCAGGAAGCGGGCAAGATCCGCAGCTGGGGCGTGAGCAACTTCGACGCGGAGGAGCTCGCGACGGTGGTGGAGATCGCGGGCGTAGGTCGGGTCGCGTGCAACCAGGTGCTGCATCACCTCCAGCAGCGCGCGATCGAGCACGAGGTGCTCCCGTTCTGTGCGGCGCACGACATCGCGGTGGTCAGCTACTCACCCTTCGGCTCGGGACGCTTTCCGTCGAGCGAGAGCGCGGGCGGGCGGGTGCTCGAGGAGGTCGCGCAGGCGCACGGTGCGAGCGCGCGTGAGGTGGCACTCGCGTTCCTGCTCCGGGCAGGCCAGGATCTCTTCGTGATCCCGAAGGCGTCGAAGGTCGCGCACGTCGAGGACAACGCCGGCGCGGCCGAGCTCGACCTGAGCGAGGACGAGCTCGCGCGCATCGACGCGGCGTTCCCGCGCGGCCCGAAGCGCTCCGGAGTGCCGACGCTGTGATCGCGCGCGCGCTCCCATGCTCCGTCTCTCTCGCCGAGCGTGCGCTGCTCGCGCGGGCGCGCTCGCCGCGCTCCTGACCACCGTCGCCGGCTGC
>JALYRN010000338.1 GCA_030855295.1 Myxococcota bacterium
GCGCGGGACGACGTCGCAGTCGGCGCGCGTGCTCGAGCCGGATCTCGAGCGCGTGCGAGAGGCGCTGGTCGCGCAGCTCGATCGCCTCTACGACGCGCGCGAGGAGGGCTGGGGTGCGCCGCAGAAGTATCCGTTCGCCGGGCCCGTCGAGCATGCGCTCGTCCGCGCGCGGCTCGCGCCCGTCGAGCCCGAGCGCGAGGTCCGCGCCCTGCGCACGCTCGCGCAGCACGCGCGGCTGATCGATCCGATCTGGGGCGGCATGTACCAGTACTCCGAGGGAGGCGTCTGGGATCGGCCGCACCACGAGAAGATCGCGGCGGTGCAGGCGGGCGCGATCGACACGTTCGCGCTGGCGTACCTGCGCACCGGCGATCCGCGCTGGCTCGCGCACGCGCGCGACGTCGTTCGGTATCTGAGGGATCGACTGCGCGCGCCCGAGGGCGCGTTCTACGCGAGCCAGGACGCGGATGCGCCCGACCTCGTGGGGGCTGCGTTCTACGCGCGGGACGACGAGGCTCGACGCGCCGTGCGCGCGCCGCGCGTCGACGCGCACGTCTACGCGTCGAGCAACGGACAGCTCGTGGCCGCGCTGGCGCGGCTCTCGATCGCGACGACGGCGCGCTCGGCAGACGACGACGACATGCTCTCGACCGCGACCGCCGCGGCCGAGCGCGTGATCGCGACGCACCTCGGGGCCGACGGGCTGTTCGCGCACGGCGAGGAGGACGGCGGCGTGCGCCACCTCGCCGATCAGGCGGAGATGCTCCGAGCGATGCTCGCCCTGTACGAGGCCAGCGGCGATCGCAGATGGGTCGCGCGCGCGCGCTCACTGGCGGACGCGCTCCTCGCGACCCTGCGCGCGCCGGCGGGCGGTCTCTTCGCGCGCACCGAGGACGCCTCGCTCGAGGGCGCGCTCGCGGAGCGGCGCGTGCCGGTCGCGGAGAACGCGATCGTCGCCCGCGCGCTGCTCGCGCTCGCGCGCCTGGTCGAGGATGCGCGCTACCACGACGAGGCGATCGCGGCGCTGCGCGCGGTCGCGTCGATGCCGGCCCTGCGAGCGCTGGGGCGCAAGGTGGGCGAGTACGCGATCGCGCTCGAGCTCGCGCTGCGCGAGCACGTCGTCGTGCACGTCGTGGGATCGCCTGACGATCCGCGGACCGACGCCCTGCGCCGCGCCGCGCTCGCGTGGGACGATCCGCGCCGGCTCGTCGAGACCGCCGCGCCGGGCCAGGGCCGCTATCCGTATCCCGGCGAGCCCGCGGCGTTCCTCTGCGGCGCATCGAGCTGCTCGCTCCCGATCTCGGATCCGGCGCTGCTCGCGCAGGCCGGCGACGCGTTCTGACGTCGACGAGCCGGGGCGTGGGCTGGGGCAGCGCTGCGCGGGGACCTAGATGAGGGCTCGTGGCGAAGCGGAAGCCTGCCGACGCGCGGCCGGGGCCGATGGACAAGCACCGGCCGCGCCCTCTCGCGCATTTCGAGCTCGCCCCGGCGCTCGCGGTCGAGCCGTCCGCGATCGTGCGGGACGGCTCGGACGCGGTGGGAGCGCTGATCCTCTCGCTCGCGATGGTGTTCAACGATCTGAAGGGGCTCGTGATCGCCTCGTCGTTCCTGCGCGAGGCGCGGGAGCGCGCGCGGAGCGAGGAGGAGAAGGGGCAGGTCTCGGGCATGGTCCTGCAGAACGCGCGGTGGGCGATGGGGCTCACGCGCGAGCTGCTCGCGCTGCTCGAGCAGCGGCTCGAGGTGATCGACTCCGAGGAATTCCAGGCGGTGGTGGCGAGCATGCCCGAGGCGTCGCGCTCGGTGTGGGCGACCCTGGTCTCGGTCGCGCGCGGGGACGCGGGCGGTGATCGCGAGCTGCGCGCGGCGCTCGCGGGCGCTCGCGAGGGGGTCGCGTTCTCCTACGGCGCCAGCGGCGAGCAGCTCGCGCGCGGGTTCGAGACCGCGTTCCCGACGGCGAGCAGCCGCCCGGATCTCGCGGTCGGGCGCCCCGCGTTCTCCGACGGCAAGGATCTCGAGGGAAGCCGCTTCTACTTCGCCGACGCCGCGGTGAAGGCCGCGACCACGCCGCTCGCGAGCGCCTCGTTCGCCGAGATCTCGGGGCGCACCTCGGCGATCGGTGCGATGGCGCACCTCGCGATCAAGCCGCTGGTGATCGCGCACATCACGCGGCGCGCCGAGCGCATCGAGCCGTTCGTGCGTCCCGCCGCGACGGCAGGGCCGACCAACAGCTGAGTCGGCAGGAGTGCTCGCCCCGAGGGACCGGACGGAAGCGCGCGCTTCGCGTGCGGACGGAAGGTCCCGGAGCGGGCGAGCCGATTTTAGACAGCCTTTGAGTCGGCAGGAGTGCTCGCCCCGGAGCGCGTACGGAAGCGCCCGGAGCCGGCGAGCCGATCGGAGGCCCGAAGTCCGTCTCGCAAATCCGGATTGAGCCCTGCGACTGGGGCGGGCTCGCCCGCAATGCCTTCGAGTCGACCTCGAGCTGCGGGCGTGTCGACGCCCGAAGGGCCGTCGTCCCGCGCTCGCCCGAGACTCCGTCGAACCCCATTCACATCCGCGCGCGTGGCCGCCCCGGATCCCATCCGCGATTGTCTGCCGAATCATCGCGAAGCGCGCCGATCGACACACAGACGATGTCTGCCGAATCGAAGCGCGTCAGTCGCGACCCGCGGCGCGCGACCTGCTGCGATGCGCAAGAGCAGACGGACGTCGCGGAACGAGCAGACGGTGTTCGCGTTCCGGAGCTGGGGCGGAAGGCGCGCGGGCGCGGGCCGCAAACCGACCGGCGAGCGGGCCGGTGTGCCTCACGCGCGGCGAGCGTCGCTGACGGGGCGCGAGCCGGTGCTCGTGACACTGAAGGTACGGCGGGACGTCTGGAGCCTGCGGGCGCGCCGGACCTTCACTCGTATGGTGCGCGCGATCGGCGCGGCGTCCGATCGCTTCGGCATGCGCATCGTGCACTTCTCGGTGCAGCGCGATCACGCGCACCTGATCGTCGAGGCCGAGAGCCGCGCGGCCTTGGTGCGCGGGATCAAGGGTTTGTGTGTGCGCATCGCGCGCGCGATCAACCGTGCGATGGAGCGGACCGGGGCGGTGTTCGCGGATCGCTATCACGAGCGCGTGCTCACCACGCCCCGGCAGGTGCGGCATGCGATCGCGTACGTGCTCTGCAATTGGCGGAAGCATCGGGTCGCGCCGCGCTCCTCGCGCGCGGTCGATCCGTGCTCGTCGGGCGCGCTGTTCGACGGGTGGTCGCGCGCGGTCGCGAGCTGCGCCGACGTCGGGCTCGTGGTCGCGACCGCGCGGACGTGGCTCCTGCGGATCGGTTGGAGACGGGCCGGGCCGATCGATCCCGCGCACGATCCTGGGCGTGCCCCGGCGTGATCGCGTGGGGACGCGAGCGAGTCTCGCGCGCCGAGCCGAGTCCGCGCGCGGCCGAGGGGGAGCCGATTGTTGGGACAGCCCTCGAGTCGGCAGGTGGGCTCGCCTCGGCGCCCCGGCGCCCCGGAGGGACCGGACGGGAGCGCGCGCACCACCCAGCAGGAGTGCCCGGCGTCATCTCGTCGCGGGCCGTGGCATGTCGCCGCGTGGCCGCAGGCCCCGCGTTTCGACGCGCGGCTCGGCACCTATGCCGCTTTGGAGGGACTCGCTTCGATCGGGAGATTCGCGTGGCGGAGATCTGGCAATGGGTGCTGTTCAACGCGTTCGTCGTCGCGATGCTCGCGCTCGATCTCTTCGTGTTCCATCGCGACGCCCACCGCGTGTCGCTGAAGGAAGCGGCGATCTGGAGCTGCGTCTGGATCGCGCTCGCGCTCACGTTCAACGCCGGCCTCTACGCCGTGATGGGGCCCCAGGCGGGCGCGCAGTTCTTCACCGGCTACCTGATCGAGAAGGCGCTCTCGGTCGACAACATCTTCGTGTTCGTCCTGATCTTCGGGTTCTTCCGGGTGCCTCCTCAGTACCAGCACCGCGTGCTGTTCTGGGGGATCCTCGGCGCGCTCGTGATGCGCGGCGCGATGATCGGCGCGGGCGCGTTCCTGATCAGCCGCTTCCACTGGATCCTCTACGTGTTCGGCGCGTTCCTCGTCATCACCGGGATCCGGATGGCGACGCAGAGCGAGCACCAGATCGAGGTCGAGTCGAACCCGGTGCTCCGCCTGCTCCGGCGCGTCGTGCCGATCACCGACCTCTATCACGGGCAGCGCTTCTTCGTGCGGCCCTCCGAGCTGCAGACGAAGGGCGGGCCGCCGCCGCGCGCGGGCCTCTTCCGGCGCGTCGCGACTCCGCTCTTCGTCGTGCTCGTGCTGGTCGAGACGACGGATCTCGTGTTCGCGCTCGACTCGATCCCGGCGATCTTCGCGATCACGCAGGACCCGTTCATCGTCTACACGTCGAACATCTTCGCGATCCTCGGCCTGCGCTCGCTCTACTTCGTGCTCGCGGGCGTGGTGCACAAGTTCCACTACCTGAAGCTCGGCCTCAGTGCGGTGCTCGTGCTGATCGGCATCAAGATGTTGATCGAGGAGCTCTACGAGGTGCCGATCGCGCTCTCCCTCGGCGTGGTCGCGGCGGTGCTCGTCGTGTCGGTCGTCGCGTCGCTGATCTGGCCCAAGAAGGCCGAGGCCCACGACCCCGCGCCCGAGGATCCGCTGCAGCCGCGGCCGGAGCCGGCACGCGCCCCGATCCCCCACGACGTCGAGGAGGGCGAGAGCCCGGCCTGAGAGCGGGGGATCAGTTGGATTGAGTCATTCGTCGAGGCGCCGTGCGAGGTATCGGTGGGGCGCGGACCCCGGTCGGTCACGAGCGAGCGGCCGGATCGCTGCGATGGTTGGGGAGTGGCTGGCGATCGACCGAGCCTCGAGGCTCGGCCGATACGCGTCGAGCAGCGCGCGCGCTCCGCGCGCCCGACTGCGACGATCGCGCGCCGGTGATCAGATCCGGGTGGCGGCGGTGCGTCGTGCGCCCCGCGTGCGAAGCGACGTGATGCCGATCTGCCCGAGTGCAGGCCGCTCTGAGACACGGAACGCGGTCGGGTCGGAAGAGACGCGGCTGCGTGTCCCCGAGGCCGCGCCCAGGGGCCGCGAGGGCCCCAGGATCGCGAGGAATCGCGGCTGGCGTGGCGCGTGAGAGGGAGGGGCGCATGACGTTCATCGCCGCCTTCGTGCTGCTCGCCACCGCCGGCATCTTCGTCGGCACGCTCACGCTCGGCAGCCCGCGCGCCACGCGCACCGCCACGATCTCTCGTGCGTGACGGCAGGCGTGCTCGCGCCGGTGGTAGCATCGCGGCGGAGGTCCACCCGACGATGCGCATCGCGATCCTCTCTCGCTCGTGGCTCGTCCCGGCGCTCGCGCTCCTCGCCAGCTGTGGCGGCGAGCCCGCCGACGTCGCGGGCACGTACGCGATCAGTCTCACGAACGGCCCGAACGGCTGCGAGCTCGACAACTGGACGGCCGGTGACACGAGCTCCGGCGTGCCCGTCGTGATCACGCAGGACGGCGCCCAGGTCACCGTCACCGTGCAGGACGCGGCGGCCGTCTATCTCGACGTCACGGTCGGCTCACACGTGTTCGAGGGGACGGTCAGCGGCGATCACATCGACGCCACCCTGACCGGACGCGCCGGCTCGCTGGGCGCGTGCGCGTACACCTCGATGGTCGATCTCGACGCCGATCTCGACGGCGACGTCCTGACCGGTCGGCTGCGATGGTACGCGCGCACCAACGGGCTTCCCGACTGCGGCCGCTTCAACACCTGCGAGAACACGCAGCAGCTCAACGGCACGCGGCCGCCCAGCGGCAGCTGATCGCGTCAGCTCGTCCGCGGTGAGAGCAGCCAGGTGTGCATCTCGCCCTTGCCCTTGACCGTGATCGCGCCACGCGGCTCGGTCGCGAACTGCTCGCGCACGCGCTCGTAGGTGCTCTCGGAGATCTGCACCCGGCCCGGCACGCCGCTCGACTCCATGCGGCTCGCGATGTTCACGGCGTCGCCCCAGAGGTCGTAGATGAACTTCTTGGTGCCGATCACGCCGGCGACGACGGGCCCGGTGTTGATGCCGATCCGCAGCTGGAGCTCGGTGCCGCGGCTGGTGTTCAGCTCGGCCACCGCGTCGAGCATGTCGAGGCCCATCGCCACCATGGCCTGCGCGTGATCCGCGCGGGGCTCGGGCAGGCCTGCCACGATCATGTAGGCGTCGCCGATCGTCTTGATCTTCTCGAGCCCGTGCCGCTCCGCGAGCGCGTCGAAGCGCGAGAAGATGTCGTTGAGCATCACGACGAGATCGCCGGCCCCGACGCGCGAGCTCAGATCCGTGAAGCCCACGAGATCCCCGAAGAGCACCGTCACCTCGGGGAACGCGTCGGCGATCGTCTCCTCGCGGTCCTTGAGCCGATCGGCGATCGGTCCCGGCAGGATGTTGCGGAGGAGGCGCTCGGCCTTCGCCCGCTCGGCTTCGAGCAGCTGGTTCAGGCGCTCGAGCGAGGCGAGCATGCCGTTGACGTCGCCGGCGAGCGCTCCGATCTCGTCCCGGCCCTTCACCGCGACGCGCAGCGAGTGGTCCGCGGCCGCGCCCACGACGCTCACCTCGCGACCGAGGCGCCGTACCGGCCGCACGATCGCGAGCTCGAGCAGCAGCAGCACGAGCATGCCGAACAGCACGCAGGCGATCGCGACCGAGAACGCGATCGAGTCCGCGTCGGCGCGCCCCTGCGCGTACACCGTGCGCGGTACGTGGATCCGGAGCACTGCGATCGGCGCCCCGCCGACGTCGCGCAGCAGCGCGTAGCCGCCGAGCGTGTCGTCGTCGACCGGGCGCACGAGGGTGTCGTCGTCGCCGAGCGCGTCGATCGCGGGGGCGAGCTCGCTCTCCGCCCCGAGCCGATCGACCGGCACGAGCGCCACGTCGAGCTCGAGCACGTCGGCGAGCCGCTCGACCTCCGGCGCGTCGAGCGCGCGGCCGAGCACCAGCGTCCCGCGCACCGGGCCCTCGCCCGCGC
>JALYRN010001261.1 GCA_030855295.1 Myxococcota bacterium
CGGAGGGCGAGGACCCGCAGCCGGTGATCGCGGTCACGTCGAAGCGGATCGCGCTGGTCTTCGTCGCGCCGAGCGGGGACATCGATCCCTCCGAGGTCTTCCTGGTCGCGCCGCTGCTCGAGGGCGAGCTGCTCGACGAGGTCGAGAGCGCGGGCACGCGCGCGGCGCTCGATGTGGCGCGCGCGGAGTCGCGCCGCGCGGACGCCCTCGCTCGCGCGCTCGATGCCGCGCGCTCGGAGGCCAGGCGGTCGCTGCAGAAGGGGCTCGAGGCACACGCCGAGGCGGAGGCGGAGCGCGCGAAGCTGCGCGAATTCGTCCTGCGCAGCCCCGCTGCGCTGTGCCTCCTGCGAGGGCCGGAGCACGTCTTCGAGGTCACCAACGCCCCCTACGTTCGGCTCGTGGGCGGCCGAGACGTGCTCGGGCAGCCGGTGCGACGAGCGCTGCCCGAGGTCGAAGGGCAAGGATTCTTCGAGCTGCTCGATCAGGTGTACGCGACGGGCGAGCCCTTCCAGGGCAAGGAGCTCGCCATCCGGCTCGAGCGGGCGAACGGGATCACCGAGACGGTGATCCTCGACTTCGTGTACCAGCCGATGCACGCCAGCGACGGGCACATCGATGGCATCGCCGTCTACGCGAACGACGTCACGGAGCTCGTCATGGCGCGGGAGACGGCGCGCCGGAGCGAAGCCGAGTACCGCGCAGTGTTCGATCTGATGCCGCAGCTCGCGTGGGTCGCGCGGCCCGACGGCCACGTCGAATTCTACAATCGCGGGTGGTACGCGTACACGGGGACGACGTTCGAGGAGATGCAGGGGTGGGGATGGGAGCGCGTGCAGGATCCGGAGTGGCTGCCGGAGGTTCTGGATCGCTGGAGACATTCGCTCGAGACCGGCGCTCCGTTCGAGATGACCTTCCCACTGCGCCGACACGACGGGGTGCTCCGCTGGTTCCTCACCCGGGTCGAGCCCCAGCGCGACGAGCACGGCACGATCGTTCGATGGATCGGGATCAACACCGACGTCGACGATCAGCGCCGCTCCGCGCTCGAGCTCGACCGAGCGCTCGCGATCGAGAAGGCCGCGCGGAGCGAGGCGGAGCGGATGGTGCGGTTCAGCGAGATGTTCATGGGCGTGCTGGGACACGACCTGCGCACCCCGCTCAACGCCACTCTGATGGCGGCTCACATGCTCACGGTTCGAGCCGAGGACGATCAGAGCCGGCGCGTCGCGCGGCGCATCATCCGCAGCTCGGAGCGGATGACGCGGATGATCGAGCAGCTGCTCGACTTCACGCGCATTCGCATCGGCGGCGGCCTCGCGCTCGAGCGGCTGGAGCTCGAGCTCGACGTGCTCGCGCGGCGCATCCTGGAGGAGTTCGAGGAGCTCGACGGGACGGCGGGCAAGCCTCGCTTCGAGCGGGAGTTCCTCGGCCTGACCTCGGGCGAGTGGGACGCGGACCGGATGGGCCAGGTGATCTCGAACCTCGCCGCCAACGCAGTCCAGCACGGCACGGCCGGTCGACCGATCCTGCTGCGGATCGACGGCACGCGTGCGGACACCGTGGTGATGACGGTTCACAACGAGGGATCGATGCCGCCGGAGCTCCTGCCGGAGCTCTTCGACGCGTTCCGCGGATCGCGGGGCGTCGGCTCACGCGCGCGGGGCCTCGGGTTGGGCCTCTACATCACGCAGCAGATCGTGCGCGCGCACGGTGGCGAGATCGACGTCACCTCCTCCGAGCCGGCAGGAACCACGTTCCGAGTGCGACTGCCGCGCCGCGCACCGCTGGCGGGAGCCGCCGACGTCACGCTGCTCTCGTAGCCTACGCGCGGTAGGCCGCGCTCGTCAGCCGTCGAGGCGCGCGAGGAGCGCGGCGTGCTCGGCGCGCGTGTGCGGCTTGTCGAGGTGATGCGCTGCGAGCAGGAGCGCCTCGCGGGTCGCGTCGTCGCGGCCGGCCCCCTCGGCAGTCGCCGCTGCGACCATCAGCTCGCGCGCGATGATGGTCTCGCGGGGTGTGTACAGGCGCAGCGGCGCGGCGCAGTCGCGGGCGCGCGCGAGCATCGCGTCCCAGCGCCCGAGCGCAGCATCGA
>JALYRN010001262.1 GCA_030855295.1 Myxococcota bacterium
GATGCGCACGGCCGCTGCGACGTTCGCCTCGCCGACGCCCGCCGGCAGCACGTTGCGCGGGTCCGCGAGCATCGTCATCAGCAGCCGCGCGTGGGTGGGACGACGCTGTCCGAGGCTCGCGTAGACGCGCGCCACCAGTGCGACGCGCGTCAGCGCCCCGAGCTTCGACGCGCGCGGTGAGCCGGCCTCGTACCGGGCGAGCGCCGCCTCGAGATCGTCGCCCAGCGACTCGATGACGCGCCGCTGCAGCGCGGCGACGATCGCGTCCTTCGACTCGAAGTAGCGGTAGGTCGCGCCCACGGTGTGGCCGAGCTCGGCCGCGAGGCGCTGCATCGTCAGCGCATCCGACCCCTCGCTCTCGAGGATCCGCTCGGCGGCCTCGAGGATGCGCTCGCTGGTCGCCTCGCGCCGTCGCTCTCGCGATGTTCCGTGAACCATGTTCACTATGTAAACGACGTTCACGGAGCGGTCAAGTGCCAGGAGAGATGCCGCTGCTACGCTGCGCGCGGATGTCCGCCGCAGCCCGCACCAGCCCGAGGCGCGAGACGCTCGCCGCGCTCGATCTCGGCTCGAACAGCTTCCATCTGGTGATCGCGCGGGTCGACGCCGAGGGCGTGCACGTGCTCGACGATCGCCGGGAGATGGTGCGGCTCGCCGAGGGGCTCGACGGGCGTGGTCGGCTCTCGCGGGCGGTGCAGACTCGCGCGCTCGCGTGCCTCGAGCGCTTCGGGACCTCGCTCCGGCCGCTGCCCCGCGGCGCGGTGCGCGTCGTCGGCACCAACGCGCTCCGCAAGGCGAGCAACGCGCGCCTCTTCGTGCGCCGCGCCGAGTCGCTGCTCGGGCATCCGATCGAGATCGTCAGCGGCGCCGAGGAGGGTCGGCTCACCTATCTCGGCGTCGCGTCCACCGACGCGCCGCGGCGCTCGGAGCGCAGGCTCCTGGTCGACATCGGCGGCGGCAGCACCGAGTGCATGCTCGGCGTGGGCGCCGAGGCCACCGAGGCACACAGCCTCTTCATGGGCTGCGTCAGCTACACCGAGCGCTTCTTCCCCAAGGGTCGGCTGCGCCGAAAGGCGTTCGATCGCGCGCGCAAGGCGGCGATGCTCGAGCTCGTCCCGTTCGCCGGCACCTGGCGCGATCGCTACGACACCGCGTGGGGAAGCTCGGGGACGATGCGCGCGATCGAGTCGATCCTGGTCGCGGAGCGCTGGACCGACGGCGGCATCACGGCGCCGGGCATCGCGCGCTTCGTCGATGCGATGCTCGACGCCGGCGAGCTGGACGAGCTGCGCATCGACGGGCTCAGCGAGCAGCGCGCGGCGGTGATCCCCGGCGGCGTCGCGATCGTGAGCGCGGTGCTCGAGGAGCTCGAGGTGGAGCGCATGCGCGCGGCTCGCGGCGCGATGCGCGAGGGCATCCTCTACGACCTGATCGGTCGCCGCGCCGACGCCGACATCCGCGAGAGCTCGATCCGATCGTTCGCGACACGGCACGGGGCCGACGCGGTGCACGCGGCGCACGTACAGCAGACCGCGCTCGCGCTGCTGCACGACGTGGCGCTGCCGTGGAAGCTCGAGATCGCCGAGCACGCGGCGCATCTGCGGTGGGCCTCGATGCTCCACGAGATCGGGCAGTCGCTCACGTACGCCGGATACCACAAGCACGGCGCCTACCTCGTGCGCCATGCGACGCTCGCGGGCCTCGCGCGCGAGGACGCGGCGCGCATCTCCGCGCTGATCGGGCTGCATCGGCGCAAGCCGCGGCTCGAGCTGATCGAGGACCTGCCCGAGCGCGAGCGGCGGGCCGTGCTGCGCGTCGCGTCGCTGCTGCGGATCGCCGTGGCCCTGCACCGCAGCCGAGCGGCGGCGAACCCACCGGTGCATGCACACGCCTCCGGCAAGCGCCTCGCGCTGCGCATCGCACGGGCGTGGATGGACGAGCACCCGCTCGCGATGGCCGAGCTCGAGAGCGAGCGCGAGCACCTGGCCGCGATGGACGTGAAGCTCGAGATCAACGCCGACTGAGTCGACAGGAGTGCTCGCCCCGGAGGGACCGGACGGAAGCGCGCGCTTCGCGTGCGGACGGAAGG
>JALYRN010001263.1 GCA_030855295.1 Myxococcota bacterium
GCGATCGCTCGCATCGAGCGCGCGCTCGCGACGCCGGCGCGCGTCGCCGGTCTCGCGCTCGCGCCGGACGCACCGATCGCCGGCACGCCCTCGCTGATCACGGCGACCGTCGCGGATGACGTGTCGATCGACGCCTCGGATCGACCGCGCTTCGTGGTTCGTCGCGGGGGACAGCGCGTCGGTCGTCGCGCCGATGCCGAGCCGGGCACCGAGCCCGGCACGTGGATCGCGACGTACTCGTTCCCGAGCTCGGGTCGATATCACATCGCGTTCATCACCCACGATTCCGGCGACGACGATCGATACGAGCTGACGACCGAGGTCACGGTGTCGCGCGCGCCGCGCTCGCAGACCAGTGGCCCGGTCGATCCTCCGCCCGTGACGACGCAGGGGGCGGCCGGTCCGTTCGGTCCCCCGGTGCCGCGGATCGTCGACGCGCCTCTACTCCCACCGCGCACGCCGCAGCTCGCGTCGACGCAGTCGCCGCAGCTCCCGCCGCCGCACACCACGACGAGCCCGCCTCCGCCGATCCATCCGCTCGCGCCGTCGGCGCCGGTGAACGAAGAGCCGCCCTCGCCGCCGAGCCCGCCGCCTCCGCCGACGCCCTGGAGCAGCGGAGGGTGACCAGCAGCGGCGAAGGGTGACGAGCAGCGGAGGGCGACGAGCAGCGGCGGAGGGACGAGCAGCCGTGCTCGTCTTCAGCTCTTGAAGATCGACATCACGTCCTGGAGGAGCTTCACCGCCTCGGCCTCCGGACGCTGGAACGCGTTGCGTCCCATGATCGAGCCGAACGCGCCGCCCTTGTGGAGCTCGCGGATCTCGTCGAGCAGCGCGTCCGTGCCCTTCGGCTCACCGCCCGAGAAGATCACGATGCGCTTGCCGTCGAAGCACGAGCGCACGACGTGGCGCACGCGATCGGCCAGCGTGTCGCGGGGGATCTTCTCGTAGTACTTGCGGCGATCGTCGCCCTCGATGTGCGCGGTCGGCGGCTTCACCTTCACGATGTGCGCGCCGAGCTGGCAGGCGATGTGCGCGGCGTACGCGATCACGTCGACCGCCGTCTCGCCTTCCTTGCTCATGCTGCCGCGCGCGTACGACCACATGATCGTCGGCAGACCTGCCTTGCGGGCCTCGCGCGTCATGTCGCGGATCTGCTCGTAGGTCTCGTTGCGCGCGGGCGAGCCGGGATAGATCGTGAAGCCGATCGCCGAGCAGCCGAGGCGCAGCGCGTCGTCGACGGTGCTCGTCAGCGCCGACTGGGGCGCCGCGGTCTTCGCGAGGAGATCGCTGTTGTTGACCTTGAGGATCAGCGGCAGCCGTCCGCCGTGCTTGTGCGCGACCGCCTCGATGAAGCCGAGCGGCGCCGCGTACGCGTTGCAGCCCGCCTTGACCGCGAGGTGCGCGTGGAACTCGGGATCGTAGCCCGCCGCGTTCGGCTCGAACGAGCGGCCGGGGCCGTGCTCGAAGCCCTGGTCGACCGGGAGGATCACCATCTTGCCGGTGCCCGCCAGCATGCCGGTGTGCATCAGCCGGCGGAGGTTGCCGATGACGCCCGGGTTCTCACCGGCGTAGTTCGACAGGATCTTCTCGACGCGCTCGCTCATCGTGGCCTCCTCGATCGGTCTTCAGGCGGGCCGTCACATAGCACCGCGCTCCGGGCGTCACAACGGCCTGCCGCGGTGCGCGTCGGCTCGGCGCCTCGCTCAGATCGCGCTGCCGCACTCACCGTCGTGGAGCTGGCCGATCCCGGCCAGGCCGAGCTCGCAGCCGTTCCCGTAGGTCCGCCCGTCGCAGCCGCAGACCGGCATGTAGATCGCGGGGCAGGCGCGGTCCTCGTCGACCGGCGGTCGCACGACGCACGTCTCCGGGCTCGCGCAGAGATCGCAGTACTCGCCGGGCGCGCACTCGATCGTGCACGCGCGCGGCTCGCACACCAGCGTCCCGCACGTGCAGAGCGTCGCGTCCTGGTAGTGACAGCCCTCGGGCGGTGCGGCGCACGGCGGCGGAACGCAGGCGTCGGGCATGGTCGCGGCATCGATGGTCGCGGCGTCGGTGGTCGCGGCGTCGGCGGTCGCGGCGTCGGCG
>JALYRN010000339.1 GCA_030855295.1 Myxococcota bacterium
GCTCGGGGTGCGGCTGCCGCGCGGCGGGAGGGCGCGAGACCGGGCCGGGGATCGCGATCACGATCGCGGCGTGCGCGGCGCTCGTGCTGCGACGCCGCCGCCGGTCTTGACCTCGGCGCGAGCCCGTCGCATGTCGACGCTTCGCGCGCCTGCGCGCGGGGAGGATCGACCATGGAGTATCGCCGTCTCGGTGCGAGCGGGCTGAAGGTCTCCGAGCTCTGCCTCGGCGCGATGACATTCGGCGAGGCCGACGAGAAGTCGTTCATGCACGGCGTGGGCGCGAGCGAGGAGACGAGCTTCGCGATCCTCGACGCCGCGCAGGCGGCCGGCGTGAACTTCATCGACACCGCGGACGTGTACGGGCAAGACGGCCTGAGCGAGCGCGTGGTCGGGCGCTGGATGAAGGAGCGCAGCGCGCGCGATCGCACCGTGCTCGCCACCAAGTTCCGCTTCCAGATGTGGGGCGGGCCGAACGGCAGCGGCGCGTCGCGCTATCGGATCATGCGCACGGTGGAGGACAGCCTGCGGCGCCTCCAGACCGATCGCATCGACCTCTACCAGATCCACATGCAGGACCTCGACGTGCCGGAGGACGAGATCCTGCGCGCGCTCGACGATCTGGTGCGGCACGGCAAGGTGCTCTACCTCGGCTGCAGCAACTACGCGGCGTATCGACTGGTCGAGAGCCTGTGGACGAGCGAGAAGCTGCGGCTCGAGCGCTTCGTGTCGCTGCAGGCGCAGTACTCGCTGCTGGTGCGCGAGCTCGAGCGCGAGCACGTGCCGCTGTGCGAGCGACACGGGCTCGGCATCCTTCCGTGGTCGCCGCTCGCGGGCGGATTCCTCAGCGGCAAGTACGAGCGCGGGCAGAAGGCGGAGGAAGGGACGCGCCTCGCGTCGCCGCGCTTCTCGTCGAACCTCGCGCGGTTCGACGACGAGCGCGGTTGGAGCACGGTCGACGCGCTGAAGTCGATCGCGAAGGAGCTCGGCACGACGCCGACCGCGGTCGCGCTCGCGTGGCTGCTGACGCGGCCCGCGGTGAGCTCGGTGATCTTCGGCGCGCGCAGCGTCGCGCAGCTCGAAGGCAACCTCGCGGCGAGTGGGCTCGTGCTCCCGACCGAGGCGCTCGAGCGGCTCGAGCAGGCGAGCGCGTTCGAGCTCGGGTACCCGTACGACTTCTGCAAGCGCGTGCAGGGCCGCTGGTGAGCCGGAGGCCCCTCGACGGCATCCGCGTGCTCGAGATCGGGCAGCTGCTCGCGGGCCCGTGGGCCGGCACGCTCCTCGGCTACTTCGGCGCGGACGTGATCAAGGTCGAGCCGCCGGGCGGCGATCCGATCCGCACCTGGCGGGTGCTCGACGACGACGGCACCTCGCTGTGGTGGCGGACGCTCGCGCGCAACAAGCGCTCGATCGAGATCGATCTTCGTCGCGACGCGGGGCGCGCGCTGGTGCGGCGGCTCGCGCTCGCGAGCGACGTGCTGATCGAGAACTTCCGCCCCGGCACGATGGAGAAGTGGGAGCTCGGCCCCGAGACGCTGCGGGCCGAGAACCCGCGGCTGGTCTACGTGCGCATCTCGGGGTTCGGTCAGACCGGGCCGCACGCGCATCGACCCGGCTATGCGTCGGTCGCCGAGGCGGTCGCGGGGCTGCGCTCGGTCACCGGCCACGCCGACCGCCCGCCGGCGCGCGCGAACCTCAGCCTCGGCGACACCCTCGCCGGCATCCACGCCGCGCTCGGCGCCGTGATGGCGCTCTACGAGCGCGACGCTGGCGCCGAGGGCAGCGGTCAGGTCGTCGACGTCGCGCTGACCGAGGCCGTCCTCGGCGTGCTCGAGTCGATGATCCCCGAGGCCGATCGGGGCGTGGTGCGCGAGCGCGCGGGCAGCACGATCACCGGCGTCGTGCCGTCGAACACATACCCCTGCGCCGAGGGCAAGTGGGTGGTGATCGGCGCGAACAACGAGTCGACCTTCGCGCGCCTGATGGAGGCGATCGGGCGCGACGATCTCGCGCGCGACGAGGGCCTGCGCGGCAACCCCGCGCGCGTCGCGCGCCAGGCCGAGCTCGATGCTGCGATCGGCGCGTGGACCGCATCGCGCAGCGCCGACGACATCGAGCGCACCCTCGCGGCCGCCGAGGTTCCCGTCGGCCGCATCCAGGACGCGGGCGAGCTGCTCGACGATCCTCAGCTGCGCGCGCGCGGCATGTTCGAGCGCGTCGAGATCAACGGACGCCCGCTGACGATCCCCGCGATCGCACCCAAGCTCGATCGCACCCCCGGCCGCACCGACTGGCCCGGCCCCGAGCTCGGCGCCCACACCGACGAAGTCCTCCGCGAGCTCCTCGGTCTGAGCGAGCCCGAGATCGCGGCGCTGCGCGCAGACCGCGCGCTCGGATCGCACCGTACGTAGTCGCACCCCGCCGAGCCCAGCGCCGCTGACCCCAGCACGAGGAGCGAGAAAAGCAGTGTCGGGCGGCGGAGCGTCGTCATCGCGCCGACCAGGTCATCCCCTTTCGGGCGTGTCGCGCCCCGCCGCAGCCTGTGCTGCGGCGAGCGCGTCCGCGTTCAGCGCGACAAGCGCGTCACGTCACCCTGGGGCGCCCGCGGAACGCGTTGTACGCGAACGAGATCAGCGCGAGCACGAGGAACACCCCGAACAGGATCTTGGCGATCCCCACCGCGCCAGCTGCGATCCCGCCGAAGCCGAAAACCGCCGCGACGAGCGCGAGCACGAAGAACACTGCGGCCCAATACAGCATCGTTTCCTCCTCCGAAGCGCTCCGCCCCTCCGGCGCAGCGCGAACGGAGACATCGCAGCGCACGTGCCAGCCGCACGAAAGCCAGCAATTCCCGCTGCTCGAAGCGAACATCACACCCGGCGCGGCACGGCGCCGCGCTGCCCGAGGCGGCAGGTGAGACGAATCGCACCGCCCGCTTCCTCCGCCGGCGTGTCGCGGTCCCCGCAACCTGTCACGACGAGCGCCGGAGCGCGCTCGGGCTCAGACGGCGCGGGCGCGCTCGGTCCAGCAGCGCGTGGCGTCGATGCCGAAGCGCTCGAGCCCGGGCACGATCGCGCCCTCCATCGTGCCGTAGAAGACCTCGCGCGCGAGCGAGGCATCGTCGGCGCCGAGCGCGCGCGACTGCGCATCGAGCGGCTCGAACGGCGGCTCGGGAGCGAGCTCCCGCTCGATGACGGCGAACGCGTGCGTGAGGTAGCGCTCGAGCGAGGCGATGATCTCCGGCCGCGCCTCGAGCCACGGCCGCCACGCCTCGAGATAGTGGAAGCCGAACTGCCCGTGGAGGATCTCGTCCGCGAGCAGCCTCCGCATCACCTGGCGCAGGTAGGGATCCTCCGTGTGATCGAGCGTGGCGACGAAGCGCGCGCACGCGATCATCTCGGAGCACGACGTCGTGTAGATCACGTTCCGCAGCGCGCGCTCCTCGGGTGCGACGCCGCGATGCATCGCCAGCGGCTCGACCGTGAGCTCGGCCTCCGGCTCCGCATCGCCCCCGAGAGCGCGCACGACCTCGGCGCACGTCGCGGTGTGGCGGAGCTCGTCCTGCGCCATGCGCAGCATGACGATCTTCGCGTCGAGCGTCGCGTTGGCCTCGTAGAGCTGCGACGCCAGCTGCGAGAACACCGTGCTCGATCGATGCTCGAAGACCATGCGCGCCCGCCACTGCGAGGCGACGCGCGCGACCACGCGCGGCTCGTAGCAGCTCGCGTCGAAGCGCAGATCGACGTCCCACGACGTGCGCGAGAGAGCGCGCTCGAGCGTGTCGAGCTCCCGCTCGAGCGGCGTGCCCGACAGGGTCGCGCTCAGCTTGGGCATCGAGCGCGTCAGGCCGGCAGGTCGGGCGGAAAGAGCGGCCCGATCGCCGCGCAGCACGTCGTCTCGAGGCCGACGCCCTCGCAGGAGACGACGGGGCCAGCGTCCACCCCGAAAGTGCACGTGCAGGTCGCGCACGTGTGCACCGTGCCCGCGTCGGGCTGAGATCCCGCGTCGGCGACCGTTCCCGCGTCGTCGCCGGTGGCGCCCGAGTCGGTGTCGCTGCCCGAGTCAGCGAGCATCGGGCCCGAGTCGGCCTCGCCGGGCCCCGAGTCGGTGCCGAGGGTGGTGGACACGGCGCACGCAGGCAGGCCGGCGAGGCCGGTCACCAGAGCGAGAGCGCGCGCGACGCGGACGTAGTGCGGGGTCTTCGAAGCCAAGCGGTCCTCCTGAGTCGACGGGGAAGAGAGAGCGACGAGTGTATGCGATCGCCGGTCTGGCCATGGTGGCCGGCACCGCGCGAATCCGTCACGCGGCTCGGCGATTCAGCGCATGTCTAAAAATCGGCTCGCCCGCTCCGGGACCTTCCGTCCGCGCGCGAAGCGCGCGCTCCCGTCCGGTCCCTCCGGGGCGAGCACTCCTGTCGGCTCAGCCGCGCGCGCCGAAGATGGCCGTGCCGACGCGGACGAGCGTCGCGCCCTCTTCGATCGCGATCTCGAGATCGGCGCTCATCCCCATCGAGAGCTCGGCGAGGCTGCGCGCGCTCGCGAGCTCGCGCAGCGCGCGGAAGTGCGGACGGGATCGCTCCGCGGCCTCGCCGAGCGGTGGGATCGTCATCAAGCCGCGCAGCCGCAGCGTGGGCGCGCGCTTCACCGCGTCGATCACCGCGTCGAGCTCCGCCGGCGCGCAGCCGCCCTTCTGCGGCTCGCCGGCGACGTCGACCTGCACCAGGACGTCGACGTCGATCCCGAGCGCGTCGGCGCGCTTCGCGATCGCGTCGACGAGCCGCACGCTGTCGACCGTCTCGATGCAGCTCGCGAGCGTGGCGACGTCCTTCGACTTGTTGCGCTGCAGGTGCCCGATGAAGTGCCAGCGCACGTCCTCGAGGTCCTCGAGCGCGCGGGCCTTCTGCACCAGCTCCTGCACGTAGTTCTCTCCGAAGAGGCGCTGCCCCGCGTCGTACGCGGCGCGCACCGCGGCCGCGTCGTGGGTCTTGCTCACCGCGACCAGCGCGACGCTCGATGCGTCTCGGCCGGCGCGCGCGCAGGCCGCCGCGATCCGAGCTCGCACCTCCGCGAGGCGCTCCGCGATCGCGCTCGTCACGCCGCCCTCGGCGGCCACTCGGCGATCGCGCCGTGTCTCTCGAGCAGCTCGATCGTCTCCGCCGCGGGCAGCCCGACGACGTTCGAGTACGAGCCCTCGATCGCCGCGACGAAGCCCGACGCGATGCCCTGCACCGCGTAGCCGCCCGCCTTGTCCTGCCCCTCGCCGCTCGCGACGTAGCGCTCGACGACCATCTCCGAGAGCGGCCGGAACCGCACGCGCGTCGTCACCGCGATCGTCTGCACCAGCCCTCGGCCCGCGCGGCAGAGCGCGACGCCGGTCGTCACCTCGTGCCAGCGGCCCGCGAGCATCCGCAGCATCCCGCGCCCCGCCGCGACGTCGTCGCCCGGCTTGCCGAGCACCTCGCCGTCGACGACGACGATCGTGTCGGCGCCGAGCACCCACGAGCCGCCGTCCGCCGCGCTCGCGATCTCGAGCGCCTTCACCCCCGCGATCCGCCGCGCATACTCCGCAGGCGCCTCGGCCTCGAGCCGCGACTCGTCCGCGCCGCTCGGCCGCACCTCGAGCGCGATCCCCAGCGTCGTCAGGATCTCACGCCGTCGCGGCGACGCCGACGCGAGCACGAGCCGCGAGCCGCCGCCGCTCACTGCGGTTTCCCGCGCTCGTCGAGGTAGCGCCGGAAGCGCCTCACGTACGTGCGCGCGACCTGCGACGAGTCGAGCCTCAGCGCCTTGGCGACCTCGGTGACGAAGCCGCGCACGTACACCGGCGCCGGAAGCGCGCCGTAGTCGTCGCCCTCGATCGCCTCGAGGTACGGCAGCCCGACCTTCGTGCGCGCGCTGACCTCGCGCAGCGCGACGCCCTGCGACTCGCGCACCGCGCGCAGGAGCGCGCCCGTGTAGTCGGTGTCCGGCGTCAGCTCGGGCGCGGGCGGCAGCGGCTCGGTCTGCTGCGCATGCGCGGGCGCGGGCTCGTCGTGCTCCTCCGACGGGGGGAACACCGACAGCTCGTAGGGCCGGCGGCGAACCGGATCGAGCAGGACGTCGTACGCCTCCTCGAGGCGCGCGCGCAGCGCATCGAGCTCGTGCGGCTCGAACAGCGCGTAGCAAGCCAGCGCGTCGCGCGCGTAGATGTCGCGCGCCCGCTTGAACGCGCGCCGCACCTCTTCGTCGGTCGCGCCGCGATCGACCTCGAGCAGGTCGTGGTGGCTCTCCGGCGGCACGGTGCGCATCATCGGCCGGCGCTTGCCGGCCTGGAGCGCGAGCAGCCGCCGCGCGATCTTCTCGACGTTCTTGCTCGCCTTGCTGCCGGGGCTCTCGATCAACAGCAGCCGGCGCGCGCGCACGCAGCTCCACACCGTGTCGTCGTACTCGATGTGCCCGAGGTACTCGATGCCGATGCCGAGCCGCCGCCGCGCCGCGCTCCGCACCTGCTCGCCGAGCTCGAGGTCCGCGCGCAGCCGCGTCTGGTTGATCGCGACGTTCGGATGGAAGCTCTCCATCGCGGCGCGCACGACCTCGGCCAACGGATCGCCGTCGTCCTCGAGGCTGCGCCACAGATCGAGCGGCGGCGGCGCGCCCCCGAGCTCGCGTGCCTTCTGCATCAGCGCCTTGCGCACCGCAGGGTCGGCGACGCTCTTCCGGAGGTACCGGAGGAACGCGCGACGCACGAACCGGAACGTGCTCTCGAGCGCCGTCGGCTCGGGCAGCGTCACCAGCAGCGCGACCTCGGCGGCGAGGAACGCATCGATCGCCGCGCGCGACGTGCACGCGCCGAGATCGACGACGACGTAGTCCGCCTGCGCCCGCGCGATCGTCTGCGCGAGCTTGCGGCGCCCGCCCCCGCGCCGACCGCTGAGACCTTCGTCGAGCGCGGCCCAGAGCAGCCGCAGCCCCTGCACCTGCGTCTCGATCGGCCGGTCCCGCGC
>JALYRN010001264.1 GCA_030855295.1 Myxococcota bacterium
GAGCGGCGGCGCGGGCGGCGCGGTGAACCGCTCGGTGTGGAGCCGGTGCGCATGCCCGTCGTCGCGCCACATCTCCTCGACGCGCGCCATCATCGCGGGCGGTCCGCAGAGGAACGTCTCGCGCTCCGCGCGATCCGGCACCAGCGCCGCGAGCCGCGCCTCGTCGAAGCCGCCCGCGCCGTGCGGATCGTCGTCGAGACACCACACGCGACGGAGGCCGGATTGCGCCGCGGCGAGCGCGTCGATCTCGTCGCGGAAGATCACGTCGTCGCGGCTGCGCGCGTGATGGACCAGCACGACGTCGGTTCGCGTCTCTCGATCCGCGATGAGCGCGCGCAGCATCGACATCATCGGCGTGATGCCCGAGCCGCCGCCGAGCAGGAGCAGCCGCGCGGGCGCGCGCTCGGGCAGGACGAACTCGCCGCTCGCCGGGCCGAGCCCGAGCACGTCGCCGGGGCGCACGCGATCGTGCAGAAAACCCGACACGCGACCGCCCGGCACGCGCTTCACCGTGATCGACACCAGCGCGTCGCCGGGCGCGGACGAGATCGAGTAGCAGCGGCGCACGCGCGCGCCGTCGATCTCGACCTCGACGCTCGTCCACTGACCGGCACGGTGGCCGCGCCAGAGGCGGTTCGGACGGAGCACGAAGGTGCGCGCGTCGGCGGTCTCGCGCACGACGTCGACGACCCGAGCGCGGATCTCCGACGACGAGCCGGTCGAGCCCAGCTCGCGGAGCCAGAGCTCGGCGTGGCGGTGCAGCAGAAGGCGGCTCGCGGCCGTCTGCCGGGTCTCCTGCCATGCCGAGGCGAGCTGCCGAGCGAGTTCCATGTGTCCTCCTCCTCCGACCGGTACAACCTACGATGCGGTAACTTACGGTACCGTAGCAAGCGCGCAAGTCACGGCTCCGTCACGGAGCAGAGCCGAATCCGAGCTGGTCGAGGTGAGCGGCTCGCCTGAGCCAGAAGGTACGTTGGCGTAACCTACGCCACCGTACTAGCGTCGGCGCATGGCGCAACGGAGACCCGCGCGGCCGGCCCCTTCGCGGGCGGCCGCCGACGAGCCGAAGACGCCCGCGAAGCGGCGCCGCCGACTCCCCGCGATGCAGCGACGCGCACAGCTGATCGACGTGGGCCGGGCGGTGTTCGCGAAGCGCGGCTACGAGGCGACCTCGGTCGAGGAGGTCGCGGCGCGCGCGAAGGTCAGCAAGCCGATCGTGTACGAGCACTTCGGCGGCAAGGAAGGGCTCTACGCCGTCGTGGTCGATCGCGAGATGGACTACGTCGTGCGCCGCATCTCCGAGGCGATCGGATCGGGCACGCCGCGCGAGCGGGTGGAGGGGGCGTCGCTCGCGTTCCTCGCGTACGTCCGCGATCACCCGGATGGCTTCGCGGTGCTGTCCCAGGACTCGCCGGTGACCTCGACGCAGGGCCGGATGTCGAGCCTGCTCAACGACCTCGCGGAGCGCGTCGGCGACGTGTTCGTGCGCGCGCTCGAGGACGCCGGCTACGACCCGAAGCCCGCGCCGATCTATGCGCACGCTCTGGTCGGGATGGTCACCTTCGTCGGCACCTGGTGGACCCAGGTCCGCGCGCCGGCGATCGAGGAGGTGGCGCAGCACATCGGTGCGCTCGCGTGGATGGGCCTGCGGCACCTGCCGAAGAAGCCGAAGCTGACGGCGCGCGATCGCTGACCACGTCGCGAAGATCAGCGCTCGCGCTCCCATGCCGCGAACGAGCGCGCCTCGCCTACGGGGAAGAACGCGTGCATCGGGACGTCGCGGTGGTAGCGGCGGAAGGTGCTCGTGAGCGCGGCGGGGTCGAGCTCGAAGCGCGCGGCGAGCTCGGCGCTTCCCTGCAGAAGGCGCTCGAAGCGCAGCCGCGCGACCAGCAGCGCCTGGATGCGCACGCCATCGGCGTCCACGCGGAGGAGCGCCGCGCGGGTCGCGGGGTCGAGCTCGGGATCGGTTCGCGCGGCCTCGAGGATCGCGGCGACCGGATCGTCCGCGCGCATCGCGCGAGCGAGGATCGCTTCGCAGTGCGCGTGCGCGATCGCGCCGCCCACGCGTTCGGGCTCCGTGCGAT
>JALYRN010001265.1:0-1648 GCA_030855295.1 Myxococcota bacterium
GCCTCGGCCGCCGACGCGCGCGCGCCGGACGGCGAGCGCGGCGCCGGGATCGTCCTCGAGCTGCGCGCCGCCCCGACGCTCCACGGCGTCGCTCGAAACCTGGAGGCGCAGCTCTACGCGCGCCTCTTCGCGGAGACCAAGGGCGACTTCGACGCGATGGCCGCGCGGCTGCTCGAGGGCGACGACGCGGGCGCCGGGCGGCGCGTGCGGCTTCGCTTCAACCAGCTCGGACTGCGCGCCCGCTCGACGCCCGCGCGCTCCCCGGGACGCCGTAAATCGTAGAATCACGAATCTATCGATCGTAGATATCGCCGCGTGGGTTGCTCGTTTCTGCGCCATTTCACGACGGAACGCCGCCTGCTCTAGTCCCCTCCGAGGCACCGGAGGCGAGCATGACGACGACGACCCGAGACGACAGCGTGATGATGGCGATCGCGGAGCTGCGGCAGCTGGAGCAGGAGCGCACCGACGCCCTGCGCCGCGCCGAGGACGCGCGTCGGCGCGAGGCGCAGGAGCGTGAGACGCAGGAGCGAGCGGCGCGCGAGGCCGCGCGAGAGCGCGCGCGCATGGTCGCCGAGGTGGAGGCCGGCGCGCGCATCGAGGGGGAGCTCCAGCGGGATCGCTCGCTCGAGGTCCTGCGACAGCAGATCGCCGCGGTGCAGGCGGAGCGAGAGGCGGTGCGCGAGGAGCTCCGCGCCCGCATCGAGGCGACGTCGACCGAGCGCGGCGCGAGACGCGGCCCCTGGGCGCTCGCCTTCGGGCTCTCGAGCGTGGTGGCGGCGGGGCTCGCCGGCATGCTCGTGATGCAGCAGCAGCCGAGCGAGATCGCGCGCGCCGAGCTCGCCGCGATGGAGCGCCCGCAGGACGTGCGCGAGGTCGTCGCAGCGGAGCCCGCGCGGCTCGATCGGGTCGAGGACGTGACCGAGCCGGCGGCCCTCGAGGGCAGCGCGCCCGCGGCCCCCGCATCGGCATCGGAGCGGCTCACGACGACGCGCCCTCGCGATCGCGATCGGCCGCGCGAGCGGGAGCGCGATCGTCCGCGCGAGACACGCGCGGACGCGCTCTCGGAGGCGCTCGGCCTCGAGCACGACGACGGCGACGAGGTCCTCAGCGAGCAGTTCTTGCGCGACGCGACGCAGCGCCGCTGATGCAGGTCGTTTGTGGTCCGTGCATCCGATCGACTACGCTCCGCGCGCCTCAACCGGAGGGTGCATGCGTAACGGAATGATGGTCTTGTTGGTCGCGCTCGCAGCAGTCGGCTGCGGCGGTGGTGGTGGTGGTGAGGGTGGCGGTGGCGAAGCGACCACCGGCGGTGAGTCGGCGTACGCAGGGCCGGTGCGCTCGTCGGACGTCGTCCTCGGACAGGCGAAGTACGAGTCGCGTTGCGCGTCGTGCCATGAAGGCGGTGGCGCTCCGCCGGTCGCGAACATCCAGTGGACGGTCGAGCGGATGCGGCGTCAGATCCGCGAGGGCTCGGGCCAGATGCCGCCGATCCCGGCGCATCGCCTCAGCGACGACGAGCTGGAGGCCGTGGTCGCGTACCTCCAGACCGTCGGCGGCGTCGAGGGCGGCACCGCGGCTCCGGCCGAGGAGCAGCCGGCCGACGACGAGATGATGGAGTGACGTGACGAGCGGACCGCGGCGGCGC
>JALYRN010001265.1:1658-2083 GCA_030855295.1 Myxococcota bacterium
CCGGCCGCTCCTTCGCTGTGCGGCCTGTGCTCGGTGAGCTGCAATCAGCGGTACGGAGCCTCGACCGCGCGATCGAGCGCGTGGACCAGTGGCGACGCCGGGCCGGGGCACGTGGTCGCGAGCCGCTCCGCGCGCAGACGCGCGTCGTGATCGAGCTCGCGCAGGAGCGCTCGAGCCGAGGCTTGCTCGCCTCGCGCCGCGAGCACGTGCGCGCGGGCGAGCGCGACGAGCGCGCGATCGAGCGGCGAGGTGATGGGCCCCGTGATGCGGCTGATCCCGAGCAGCGCTCGCCGCGCGTGCCCGTCGACCGCGTCCAGCAGCGCCCAGACCCCCCGCGCCGTCGTGACCTCGGGGATGCCCAGCGGGGCGCGGCCGAGCGCGCGGGCCGCGAGCTCGCGTGCGCGCGTCGCGTCGCCGCGCTCGAG
>JALYRN010001266.1 GCA_030855295.1 Myxococcota bacterium
GTGCGATCGCGGCCATCGAGCCTCCGACGAACGACGCGGCCGCGAGCTCGCGCGGGCCCCCGCCCGACGCGCCGCTCGCGACGCTGCGCGCCGCGTCGAGCCCGGTCGAGCAGCACGACGCGACCACGCGCAGGTCGAGATCGAGAGCGTACGCCGTCGACGCCGCGACATCTGCGAGCACCAGCGGCGCGATCGCGAAGAGCGCCGCGAATTTCGCGCGCGTCAGCGCCGGCCGGCGCAGGCGCAGATCGAGCCGATGCACCGCGATCCACAGCGCGCACCCGAGCGCGGCGATCGTCGAGATCAAGAGCGAGCGGAACCCCCAGGGCGACGCGTCGAGCACGCCCCACGCGCACATCGCGCCGCGGATCGAGGCCGTCATCCGGTCGGCGGCGATCAGCGCGAGCGCGAGCCCGATCACCGTGGCGCCGAGCGCCACCTCGACCAGCGAGGCGACCAGCTCGGCGCGCCGCTCGAGCGCGAGCTGTCCTTCCGAGGTGCGGGCCACGCGGAAGTGGCGGAGCACCTTCCACCCGACCGCCAGCCCGACCACGACGAGCGCCGCGGCGGTGAGCCCCGCGGAGAAGCGGGCGAGGAGCCAGGGTCGGAAGAGGTTCGAGAGCACCGGAGCGGCTGGAAGGATGGGGCGAGAGGGCCGACATGGGTAGGGCAACGCCGTCGCTGGTCAGAGCGTGCCGTGGGTGTGAGCCGGATTCACACCTCGCCGCGCGCCAACGCTGGAAACGCGGGCCGAGCGCGCTGGCACCTGCGCTGCACAGGCGCAGCTCCATGACTTCTCGATCCTCTGGTTGGCTTCTCTTCCTCTCTCTGGTGGCCGGCATCACCGGCGCGTTCGGGTGCGGCGTCGACGGGGAGCGCGCTGCGACCGGCGACTGTCCGGTCGGCGAGACCTGCAGCGACGCGACGCCGAGCGGCCTCGTCTTCGATGGCACGCCGGTCAGCGGCACGCTGGTCGGCCTGAGCTCGATCGCTCCGGTCGCGGTCGGCGGCACGCAGCGGGTGCGCATCCGCAGCTTCGATCGCGCGCCGCTGCCGTCGTTCGATGCCGAGTCCTCGGCGGCGAACATCGAGATCGCCGATGTGATCGAGGATCGCATCGAGCTGCGCGGCGTCGCGCCGGGGAGCTCGCTCCTCCGGGTGCTCGAGCGCAGCGGGGGCGGGCTGCTCGATCGCACGACGGTGGAGGCGAGCCCGATCGCCCGCGCGGTGGTCGCGCAGATCGGTGATCTCGCGATGATGCTCGCGCCCGAGAGCGAGCGGCGGCGGAGCGTGTTCGTCCCGGGCGAGCACTTCGTCGCGGTGCACTTGCTCGACGCGCGTGAGCGCATCGTGGTCGACGAGGGGATGACGATCGACGCCGGCACGCCGAGCACGATGGTGGCGTGGGACGCGATCCGCGTCGTGGTGCCTGCGGACGGGCTCGAGCTCGCGGTCGACGCGGGCGGCTCGCGCTTCACCGCGCGGGTGGAGACCGCCATCGCGATCGACGGCGTCGAGCTGGCGACGTGGCTGCACGACGAGGACGCGAGCGGGCGCCCGGAGGTCCTGACGGGCGGGTTCGTCTGCGGGCTGCCTCTCGCCGGGGACGCGTGGATCGTTGCGGACGAGACGATCCCCGCGCGCTACTCGCTCGACGGCGTGGAGCTCGGGAGCGCGGGCGAGGGCGTCCCGCGCTGCGCGGAGATCCCCGACGGGACGCCGGAAGGGAGCGCCGAGCTCACGATCGAGATCGGTGGTGCGAGCCGGACGTTCGCGATCTCGATCCGCAGGTCGTCGTCCACGTCCGCGTCGCTCGGCGGCCCGATCGAGCTGCGCGCCCGCAGCCGCGCCCTCGGCGATCGCGCGAGCGCCGTGCTGTCTCACTGATCACGAGGGGACGACGACGCGCCCGTCGCTCATCGCGATCGCGCGATCGACGCGCGCGTCGTCGGCGAGGCGGGGATCGTGCGTCGCGCAGACGATCGCGCGGCCCTCGTCCCGTAGCGACGCCAGCAACGCCACGACCTCCGACGCGTTGGCCAAATCGAGATTCGCCGTCGGCTCGTCGAGCAGGAGGATCGG
>JALYRN010001267.1 GCA_030855295.1 Myxococcota bacterium
CGACGCGGCCGCTCGCACGCTCGACGAGCTCGTAGTCGAGACGCATCGACGCCGCGCGCACCGTCCAGCCGTCGCCGCCCGCGTCGACGCGTGCCCCCTCGCCGACCGGCCTCAGCTCGAAGCGCTCGGGCGTCGCCGGCATGCGCTCGCCGGTGCGTGGATCGGAGACGAACGGCTGGATGCCGAGGCTGCAGCGCAGCTCGACGCTCGCCTCGCGCCCGTCCTGCGCGAGCGCTGGGCTCGCCACCGCGATCGCACCGAGGCATCCCATCCACCCGAGCCAGCGCATGCTTCCCCCTCGCCCGCGACGCGCTGTGCTCCCTCCAGCGCGTCCCGAGAGGCTGGCATCGCGAGGCTCTCCCCGCCATCCCACATCGCGCGCTCTCCCCGTGGTCGGACAGTCGCGCCCGAAGTACCTTGAGCCGTAGGTCGCGCGCTGCTCGGCCGAGACGCCGGATGAAAAGGACCTCGATGACGATCTCGCGCGCCGCCGCCGCGGCCGGTCTGCTGCTCTCGATCACGCTCCTCGGCGCGTGCGACCTGCTGACGCTCCCACGTGATCGGCGCGACGTGCACCTGATCACGGACTGGACCCTGAACCCGACCGGCTGCGACGCCGAGGGCGACGACGTCCGCGCGAGCCGGACGGCCACCCACCTGATGATCAACCCGCTCGGCCAGACCGACGATCAGGAGGCGATCGTCACGACCTGCGTCCGCGTGCCGGGCGCGGGCGACTGCGCGACCGCCGGAGACGACGTCGACCTCGACGCCGAGATCTCGCTGCGCATGGATCGGCAGCCCGACGGCAGCTACGCGGCGAGCCTCGCCGTGCACGACGAGGGCGCCGTCTGCGCGGGGCACGTGCTCGACGCGACGCTGACGTTCCCCGCCGCGCAGCGCTTCCGGCTCGAGCTCCGGCGCTCGCGCTTCGACATCGCCGCGCCGGTCGACTGCTTCCTCGAGTCGTCCGAGCAGGCGAGGATCAGTGGCTGCACCGAGCTCGAAGTGCTGCACGGCGACTTCGAGGTCGTGGTCGAGGCGGAGTACGAGTCGTCGTCGTCTTCGAGCGGTGGCTTCGACGACGACTGATCGCGCCGAGCCGGGCCGCGCGTGGTGGACGACGTTCTTGTTCGGCCACGTCGCGGCCGTCGTGCTCGACGCGACGGAGGGCTGGCGCCGCGCCGACGAGGCGCTCGTCGCCGTCGTGCTCGCGGGCTGCCTGCTGGTCGCGCCGCCGCGCACCCGACGCTGGCTCGACGTCGCGTGGATCGCGCTGTCGGCGGCGAGCCTCGTCGCCGAGCTGCCGGCGCTCGCGAACCATAGGAACCTCACGCTCTACGTCGACGTCGTGGTGCTCGCGGCGTGGCTCTGGGCATCGGTGCGCGAGCGTCGCTGGCGCGCCCCCGACGACGCGCTCTTCGCGCGCATCGCGCCCTTGCTCCGCGCGAGCGTCGTCGTCGTGTACTTCTTCGCGGGGTTCCACAAGCTCAACCGCGACTTCCTGTTCGAGCCCGGCGTGAGCTGCGCGGGGTGGTTCGCCGACAAGCTGGGGCGAACGGTGCTCGGCGCCCCGCTTCCGGTGCCGGCGGCGATCGTGATCGTGCTCGCCGTGCTCGCCGCCGCGTGGGAGCTCGGCCTCGCGCTCGCGCTTCCGCTGAGCGGGCCGCGACCCCGCGCGCGCATCGTCGCGCTCGGCGCGGCGTGGGCGCTCCACACGGTGCTCGCGATGGCGGTGTTCTACGACTTCAGTGCGCTGATGTTCGCGCTGCTCTGGGCGTTCGTGCCGCGCGAGATCGTCGTGGCGGTGCTCGCACCGACGCGCCGCGCCCATCGCTCGCTCGTGCTGGTGCTCGGGGCGGCGCTCGCCGCCGGCGGGCTGCTCGCGCTGCAGCCCGATCGGGAGAGCCTCTCCCACGTCGTGCAGGGCGGCGCGCTCGCGGTCGCGCACTTCCTGCGTTTTTCGCGTGATCGTGATCACCAGGATCGCCGCATCGTGATCACGCAGATCGCGGCATCGTGATCACCAAGATCGCCATCGTGATCACCAAGATCGCCATCGTGATCACCGGGATCGCGCC
>JALYRN010000340.1 GCA_030855295.1 Myxococcota bacterium
CTGCACCAGGCCGCGCTCGGCGAGGAGCCGCAGCACGTGCTCGACCGCGTGCTCAGCGACGCGGCGGGTTGGATCCGCGGCCGCGCGAGCGCCGCCGGCCTCGATCCTCGGCGCGACCTCGGCCCCAGCCTGCACGTCCTCGCGATCGCGCAGATCCTCTTCCAGAACCAGGTCGAGGACGCGCCGCTCCTGCGCGCGTACGCCGAGGGCATCGGCAAGCGCTACGACGCCGCGATCGGCACGGGCGTCAGCGTGCTCGCCGACATCCGCACCCCGCGCCAGCAGGACGGCTGCGACGCCGCGATCCGTACGTCGGAGATCCTGCTGCCGCGCGAGTGATGATCGGATTCCGCGACGTCGGAGCTCGGCATCTAGATGCGTCACCGTTGACGCCCAGATGCGGAAGCATCGAGACCAGTTCTCATGGCACGTACCACGCTGGCCATCGACGATCAGATCCTGCGTCAGCTGAAGGCTCGAGCGCTCGCGGAGGGCAAGACCGTCCAGGCGGTGACCAACGAGCTCCTACGCACCGCGCTCACCGCGAAGAGAAGAGAGCCGTTCCGTCTGGTCCTCTCGGGCTGGGATGGAGTCGAGCGCGCGGGCGTCACGATCACGGATCGCAACGCGCTCTACGACCTGCTCGACGGCTGAGCGTGCGCGCGATCGACACCAACGTCCTGGTGTACGCGGTCATACGCGCGAGCCCATTTCACGCGCGCGCGGTGGAGGTGCTCCGTGCGGGCGCAGGGGGACCTCGCAGCGATCATGGCGTCGCCGTCGCTCGTGATGCTGAGCGATACCGAGCGTCACACCGCAGTGCTCGACGCCGTGCTCGCGGAGTCCGGGGCGTCGGGAAACCTGATCCATGACGCGCACATCGCTGCGCTCTGTCGCGAGCACGGCGTCCGCGAGATCGTCACCGGTGACCGCGATTTCCTCCGCTTCCAGGGCTTGCGCGTGCTCAATCCGTTCGCGCCTGCGGTGCGCTGAGCGTCCGCCGAGGCTCACGTCGGACGCGAACGTAGCCCGCTCGGCGTCGCTCAGCGCTCGTCGCGCGAGAGCACATCGACGAGCGCGCGGACGAACGGTGCTTCGTCCTTCTCGAGGAAGAGCTCGCGCCGCGCGCGCGCGATGCGCAGGTGCTCGCGCTGCGCATCGATCGCGAGCCCACCGCCGAGCGTGTAGCGGCGGCCGACGAGCGAGCCATCGGGGGGACCGTGGGCCTCGCCGCGGCGCCAGACCTCCTCCACCGCGCGGACGTTCGGCGCGAGACGCTCGGCCTTCGGTAGGCGCACTCGATCGTCGCGTCCCACGAGCTCGCCGCCGTGGCGTCGGCCCATCACGGACCGACCGATCTGCACGAGCTGCGCGCGCGCGCCGGGCGGCTGGTAGTAGTACGACCTGCCGTATCCGCCGGGCATCCCCGCGGACGACGCGAAGAACGCCGCCCACTCGTGGCGCGTCCGCTCCCAGACCTCGCACACGACCGCGATGCGCCGCAGCTCCTCGAGCCCGAGCGCCAGCCCGCGCCCATCGCCGACCTTTCCATAGCGGCGCGTCACGTGCGCGGTGCCCTCCTGCACGTCCGCGCGGATGCGGTTGCTCGTCCAGTACCAGAGCGACGTGCCGTCGCTGACGCCGCGGACGATCACCTGCACCAGCCGCTCGCTCCGATCGCGCCCGCGCGCGCGATCGAGGAGCTCCTCGAGCCTCTCGTCTTCCATGTGGCCCTCATCGTCGGTGGCGCGAGCCACCTTCCGGCATTGCCACCGTGCCCCTCTCGGGATCGGTTGGCCGCGCTTCGTCGGGCCGGGCCCCTCCGCGCGTCTCGATGTGTGAACGGCGGCTCCGACGCCGGGGGACGGCGATCGATTCAGTGGGGATGCGCGCTCACGACGCGTCGTCGTCGAAGAGCGTCTTCGCCGGGACCGGATGCGCGTGTCCGCGCGCGAGCTGATCGGCGCGCTGGAGCAGCGTGGGGATCCGATGCGCGCCGTGCATGTCGCGGACGAGCTCGGCGGCGCGCGCGGGGTCGGTGCCGGCCGCCGTGACGAAGAGCGGCTGCCGGCTCTCTCCGCGCAGCACGGGGATCGCGACGCCGCCCCGGAACGCCGACTTCGCGACCCCGACGATCGCGACGCGCGCGCCGAGCGCCTGGTGCAGGTGCGCGCCGAGCCCGAGCCTTCCGGCGGAGAGCCAGACGTGTCCGTCGATGACGATCGTCGTCACCGCGGCGTGACGCTCGACGCGGAGCACGGCCTCCGTGAGGTACGGCAGCTCGCGCTGGTAGAAGGACCCCGGCTCGTACGGCGCGGGCGCGGTCTCCGAGCGGTCCACGAGCTCGAGCGCGGAGCTCGCGTCCGACCACGACGAGAACCCGACGCCCCCGGTGGTCGCGGCATGCGGCTCGTAGTGCACGTCGAGGCAGAGGAGCATCGGAGACGACATCGTCGAGCGGGAGCAGCGGCGATCGTACTCGCCCGCGGCGCGCCCGGAGTCTCGAGATTCGGCGGTTCCCCCGCGTGCCGCCGACGCTCGAAGCGTGCCGCGCCGCGGCCTGGATCGTTCGCTCGCGTGCTAGGTTCGGGCATGGCCGAGCTCGCGCGAGAGAGGCGCCGGATGACCTACCCGGAGTACGTCGCGCTCGAGCGCGGCAGCGAGACCAAGCACGAGTACGTCAACGGCGAAGTCTATGCGATGCCCGGGGGCACGCCCGAGCACGCGCGGCTCCAGGACCGGATGATCCAGCAGCTCGGGGCCGCGCTCGCAGGGCGCCGTTGCGAGCTGTTCAGCAGTGACCTGCGCGTCCGCATCGAAGCGACGGGTCGCTCGACGTACCCCGATGTGACGGTCGTCTGCGAGCGGATGGAGCGCGCACGAGATGACGACGACGCGGTGACGAACCCCACCGTGGTCGTCGAGGTGTTGTCGGAGTCGAGCGAGGCCGACGACCGGGAGGACAAGTGGGCGCACTACCAGCGGCTGGCGTCGCTGCGTCACTACGTGCTGGTGTCGCAGAAGGAAGCGCGCGTCGCGGTGTACACGCGCGAGTCGACGGGCTGGCACTACGAGGACGTGCGCGATGGCGCCACCGTCGTGCTCTCCGCGGTGGACGCTGCGCTCCAGGTCGACGCTCTCTACGCGAGCGCTCTCGAGGGGTGAGCGCGATCGCGCCCGGAGTGCAACGCTCGCCGGGATGCAGAGAATCGACATCGTCGCGCCGCGGCTGGCCGATCTCGGCCGGAAGCGGACGACGGGCCCGGTCGCATTCGGCGTCGGTTGCAACGGGACGGTGCTCGTAGCGACGTGCGCGACGGCAGAGCCGCTGCGCATCGAGCGGCGCGGAGCATCGTTCCCGAAGACCCAGCTCGATCGTCCTGCGCCGTACGACGTGCTTCGCATCGCCGAGGGCTCGGTCGAGCGCGTCGCCCTCGGTGACGAGCGCCTGATCGTCTCGTACGTGCAGCCACACCCGGATGGCGCTCTGCTGGTGGGCGCTCGCTGCCAGTGGCGCCCGAGCGGCGCGGATCAGAACGCCGTCATTCGAGGCTGGGACGGGAGCATCGTGCGCCGCATGACGCTCGGCGACGGGATCAGCGACGTACGCGTGACACCCGACGGCACGATTTGGTGCGGATACTTCGACGAGGGTGTGCTCGGGAGCTTCGGATGGGGCGCCGGGGGGGCGCCGCCGATCGGTGCGCCGGGGATCGTGGCGTTCGATCGATTCGGACGCGTGAAGCGCACGTATGATCCCGTTGCGGCGGGCACGGGCTCGATCTGCGACGTCTACGCGCTGAACGTCGCCGGCGACGACGATGTCTGGGCGTGCTGCTACGAGGACTTCCCGATCGTGCACCTCGACGCCGAGCGCGCGAGGTCATGGGAGCTCGGGATCGCCGCGCACGCGCTGGCGGTGCGCGGCGCTCGCGCGCTGCTGGCGGGCACCGACGGCCGGAGAGACACGCTCCGCGAGATCGTGCTCGGCGAGGCGGACACGCGGACGCGCGCGAAGGGCACGCTGGTCGGACAGGGAGGGGCGTCGCTCGCGCGTGCGTCGATCATCGGCGTCGGCGACGCGCTCTACGCGTTCGACGGACGACGCGTCTTCGGCACGCGCGAGTGGTGATGAGCGTCGGTCGCGAGAGCGCGAGACCGTGCGTCGGCAAGGGAGCTCCCGCCGACTCAAAGCCTGTCTGAAAATCGGCTCGCCCGCTCCGGGCGCTTCCGTCCCCGCGCGAAGCGCGCGCTCCCGTGCGCGCCCTCCGGGGCGAGCACTCCTGCCGACTCAGGCCGCTCGTCGCTTCTCCATCAGCGCTGCGAATGCGGCGCTGATCGCGCTGGTCGACGGGGTCTTGCCGGCGCCCTCGTCGTAGAGCTTGGCGAGCGTCAGCACGTAGGCCTCGCCCATCGTGACGGTGAGCGCGCTCGCGGTCGCGGCGCCGATCAGCGAACCGGCGACGGTGCCCGCGCCCGGTACCAGCTTGAGCAGGCCGGTGACGATCGCGCGGCCCGCGACGGTCGCTCCCGCCGAGCCGATCGCGGCGCTGACGAGCGTCGCGAGGAACGCGGTCGAGAGCTCGAGGCCGAAGGTCGCCGAGATGCCCGCGAGCATGCCGACCTGGATCGGCACCAGCACGAACGCGTCGGAGAACGGGATCGGGCTCGCGGCAGCGACGGCGGCGGTGGCGGCCGCGCCCATGATGACCGCCTGCGAGCTGCTCTTCTTCTTCGCTAAAGACGCCTTCTGCGCCGCGACGAACGCGCGCTTGTGGCCGTCGGGCACGAGCTGGAACGTGATCTCGACCAGCTCCTCGAGGCCGAACGGCGGGAGCTCGTGGCCGTCGTCGAAGGTCTCCGCGAGCGCGCGCACGCGCACGACGTTGCGCGCGTGCGGCAGGAGCTGCTGCACCTCCGCGCGGAAGCCGCCGTCGGAGCGCGCCTTGGTGATCACGCCGACGACCGGCACGTGCCGCGAGAGCATGTCGTGCAGCCGCGTCTCCGCGGTCTCGACGCGTCGACCGTCCTCCTGCACGCACACCCAGGCGACGTGGATGTGCTTGTTGGGATCGAGCTCGCTGCAGCGGTGCCGCACCAGCGTCTCGAGCGACGAGAGGACCTCGTCGAACGCGTCGATCTCGAGACCGCGCGTGTCGAAGATCGTCAGCGGGCAGCCCGGCTTCTGGATCTCGCGGGTGTGCTGCGTGACCGGGCGCCCCTGGCCCGTGGTCGCGAAGTCGCCCTGGAACACCGCGTTGATCAGCGTGCTCTTCCCGACGCCGGTGCGGCCCGCGATCAGGATGTTGACGTGACCGCGCTCGCGAACGGCTTCCTCGAGCGCACGTCGCAGCATCTGCTCGAAGTCGAGATCCATGGTGCAGCGTACACTCGATTCGACGTCCGCCGCGTCAGTTCGCGCTCCGCGCCGCCGTCCAATCTCGCAACCGAGGGCGAACATGGCTGGTTACGACGAGGTGATCGTGCTGCTCGACTTCACGTCGAAGGACGAGCGCGCGCTGCGCGCAGCGACCCGGCTCGGGGTGGGGGGGATGCTGCGGCTGATCCACGTGATGAGCCCAGGGGAGGGCGATGAGGGCGAGCTGGCGGTGATCGACGAAGCGCGGCGCGCCGCGGCGAAGCAGCGCCTCGAGCAATACGTCGAGCAGCTCGCGGACTTCACCGACGCCGGCGGAGAGGTGCAGTGCGAGATCGCGATCGGCGCGCTCGGCGCGGAGGTCGCGAGGCGCGTCGATGCGCCGCGGCACAGCGTGCTGGTGCTGGTGCCCGATCGCGCTGACCTCGGCGCCGCGGTGCCGAGCCCGCGGCCGGAGGCGATCGCGCTGATGGAGCTGGCCGCGTCGGCGCCGTGCTCGGTGCTGCTGGTGCGATGAGCGGCCGCGCTCGGCGGCCGCGCTCGCGTCTGCGTGTGCTACCGCGCGATCACTTCACGCTCTCGAGCTCGAAGAACGCGATCTGATCGGCGGGCGTGGCGCTGATCGTCGAGAAGCGGCCGCCGAGCCAGATGCCGGTCGAGGTCACGGCGGCGGCGAAGCCGAAGTCGGCCGTGCTCTCCTCGAACGGGATCCAGTGATCGCCGTGCCACACCGCGAGCTTGGCGCTGCGGATGAGGTCCTCGAAGAGCGGGAGCTGACCGACGAGCAGGAGCGTGTCGCCCGACGCGACGAGCTTCGTGCGTCCGCCGCTGACGGTGATGAAGTCGCTCGTGCCGAGGTCGTGCCACGCGGTTCCGTCGTAGCGCGCGACCAGCGACTCGCCGGCGCCGACGCGGCCGTCGAGGTGCGCGACCACGACGACCTCACCGCGCCAGATCGCGATCCCGCTCAGCGGCAGCGAGCGCAGGTCGCCCAGCGGGCGCCACTCGCCGTCCTCGAAGATCGCGACGTGCGTGCCGACGTCGGCGCTGTCGGTGCCGATCCGGCCGACCACGACGGGGCGGCCATCGGGGAGCACGGCGACGTCCTCGATCCATCCGTCGACGCCCTCGCCGAGCGCTTGCCATCCTTCGCCGTCGAACACCGCGACGTTGCGCGCGGCGACCCCGCCGATCGTCACGAAGCTCCCGGTGACGTAGACGCGTCCGTCCGGGCCCGCCGCCATGCCGAGCACCTCGCCGTCGCCCGAGGTTCGATCCGACGGGACGCCCATCGCACGGCCGATCTCCTCGAACGCTCCTCCGCGCAGCCGCCACACGGTGTCGCCGAACGCGCTGCCCGCGAATTCGCTGGCGAACCCTGCCGCGAAGAGCTCGCCGGTGGTCGCGATCTCGAGCTGCCGCACGTCGAACGCCGCATCGCCGACGCGCTCCCACGCCTCGCCGGTCCAGCGCGCGACGTGCTGGAGCTCGCGTCCGGTGCCGTCGCTGACGAAGCCGCCCGCGACGTAGGGACCGCAGCCGCCGCGCGCCGCGATCGCATGCACCTCGCGATCGAGACCGAGCAGCGCGCCGG
>JALYRN010000341.1 GCA_030855295.1 Myxococcota bacterium
CGGCTACGGCGCGGCGTGCCTGCGCGCGCTCTCGGCGCTGCGGGGCGATCCGCCCGACGTCGTCGTCTTCCTCGACGCCGATCGCAGCGATCGTCCCGAGGAGATGAGCCGGCTGCTCGCCGAGATCGAGGCGGGCGCGGATCTCGTGATCGGCTCGCGCACGCGCGGACGGCGAGAGCGCGGCTCGCTCACGCCGCAGCAGCTCGTCGGCAACGCGATCGCGTGCGCCGCGCTGCGGCTGGCATACGGCGCTCGCTACACCGACCTCGGGCCCTTCCGCGCCATCCGCTGGAGCGCGCTCGAGCGGCTCGCGATGTCGGAGCGCGGATATGGATGGACGGTCGAGATGCAGCTCGAGGCGGCGCGCCTCGGCATGACCTCGGCCGAGGTCCCGGTGTCGTATCGCCGCCGCATCGGCGTCTCGAAGATCAGCGGAACGATCCGCGGCACCGTGCTCGCGTCGGCGACGATCCTCGGGCTGCTCGCGCGTCACGGCGCACGGCGCGCGCGCCGCCGGGCCGTGGGCTCGGCGTGAGCTCGATCCCGATCGCCGTGTTCGCGCGCGCGCCGATCCCCGGGCGCTGCAAGACGCGCCTCGCGGCGACGATCGGCGCCGAGCGCGCGGCGGCGCTCTCCGCGGCGTTCGTCGTCGACACGCTGCGCACCGTGCGCGCGATCGATCGGCTGGCCCCCGAGCTCCACGTCGCCGACTCGCCCGAGCATCCGTTCTTCGCGGCGATGTGCGCGCGGTTCGCGCTGCCCGCGCCCTCGCTGCAGCGCGAAGGCGAGCTCGGGGCGCGCATGTGCTCCGCGCTCGATCGCGGCGCTCCTTCGCTGATCGTCGGCAGCGATGCGCCGACGATCGCGCCCTCGATCCTCCTCGAGGCGATCGTGGCGCTCGAGGAGGGCGGCGCCGACCTCGTGCTCTCTCCCGCGGCCGACGGCGGCTACGTGCTGATCGGCAGCGCGGGGCGCGCGCCGCCGGCGTTCCTGGTGTCCCCCGGCGCGCGGTGGTCGACCGCGCACGCGCTGGCCGACACCGTCCGCGGCGCGCGCCGGGCGGCGCTCCGCGTCGCGCTCACTTCGCCTGCCTACGACGTCGACGATGCCCCCGATCTGGCGCTGCTGACGCTGCAGCTCGCGCTCGATCCGGAGGCTGCCCCGGAGACCGCCGCCGTCCTCCGCGGAGAGGCCCGACCGTCGCCGTTTTGACCACACTCCCCGCAGCCACTACGCTCAGCCGCCATATGGCCGAGGGCGACCAGCTCTTCGCGCGGTTCGGACGCACCTTCGACGCGGGTGACGTCCTCTTCCGCGAGGACGAGCCCGGCAACACGATGTTCGTGATCCAGGCGGGGCAGGTCCGCATCACGAAGTCCACGCGCGACGGCACCAAGACGCTCGCGATCCTCGGCGCCGGCGAATTCTTCGGCGAGATGGCGATCCTCAACGCGAAGCCTCGCAACGCGACCGCCGAGGCGATCTCGGCGCTGCGCGTGCTCGTGATCGACGCCAAGACGTTCGGGCAGATGGTCGTCAGCAACGCCGAGATCGCGGTGCGGCTGATCACGCGGCTCGCGCGCCGCCTCGACTCCGCGAACGAGCTGATCGAGGTGCTGATGCACCGCGATCCGAAGGCGCGCGTGATCCTCGGGCTGTGCCGTCAGGCCGAGCTGATCGGCGAGCACCGCGAGGACGGCTCGATCGCGGTGCCGATCGACCGCGCCGAGCTCGCGACCGAGATCGGGCTGACCGTCGACGAGACCGACGACGTGCTGGTGCGGCTGCGCCGGCTGAACATCGTCGCCGACGCGCCGGGCGGTGGGTTCGTGGTGAGCGACCTCGCGCGCCTGCAGGAATTCCTCGAGTTCCTCGAGATGCGCGAGAAGTACGGGGACTCCTGATGGAGCTCCGAATCCTCGGTTGCCACGGCGGTGAGACGCCGAAGCACAAGACCTCGAGCTTCCTCCTCGACGGCAAGCTCGCGATCGACGCGGGCGCCGTCACGTCGATGCTGACGCTGGAGGAGCAGCACGCGATCGAGACGGTGTTGATCAGCCATGCGCACCTCGATCACGTGCGCGACCTCGCGACGCTCGCGGACAACCGCTGCCAGCAGGGCGGACCGCCGCTGGTGATCGCGGCGATCCCCGAGACGCTCGCGGTGCTGCGGAAGCACTTCTTCAACGACCTGCTCTGGCCCGACTTCTCGAGGATCCCCGCCGCCGACGGTGGAATGACGATCGTGTTCCAGCCGCTCGTCCCCGAGGAGACGAGCGAGCTCTCGGGCATGAAGGTCACGCCGGTGCTGGTGCACCACACGATCGACGCGGCGGGCTTCGTCGTCGAGACGCCCACCGGATCGCTCGGCTACAGCGGCGACACCGGGCCGACCACGCGCTTCTGGGAGCGCCTGGCGGAGGAGCGTGATCTGCGCGCGCTGCTGATGGAGATCTCGTTCCCCGACGAGCACCACAAGCTCGCGAAGGTGAGCGGTCACCACACGCCCGAGACGCTCGAGGCGGAGCTGCACAAGCTCCGCGATCATCGCGAGCTGCCGATCCTGCTCTATCACATCAAGCCGGTGTTCGAGCAGCGCGTGGAGAAAGAGCTCGCGCGCATCCGCGATCGCAACCTCGACATCTGTCGGCTCGGCGATCAGTTTATTCTGTAGGCGGAGCTCCGCACATGAACGGTCGTTTCGAAGTGACGGGCGTCGCGCTGTCGGTGGTCGCGCTCGCGCTCGTGGTCGGGTGCGGGAGCGGGCAGAGCGGGAGCGGGGGGACCGCGCTGGTGCGCATGGGCGACCCGGCGCCGGACTTCATGCTCGCGGATCAGACGGGGCGGGTGCGCCAGCTCTCGGAGTATCGAGGGCAGCCGCTGGTGCTCTACTTCTATCCGCGCGACGCGACGCCCGGGTGCACGCGCGAGGCGTGCGCGTTCCGCGACGCCTGGACGCAGCTGCAGGAGACCGGCGCGCGCGTGGTCGGCGTCTCGACCGACGACGTCGAGTCGCATCGTCGCTTCGCAGAGGAGCACCAGCTCCCGTTCGAGCTGCTCGCCGATCTCGAGGGCGAGGTCGCGCAGCGCTACGGGGTGCCGATGCGCCTCGGGATGAGCTCGCGCGTCACGTTCCTGATCGACGCCGACGGAGTGGTGCGGCGCGTCTTCGAGGAGGTCGATCCCGCGATCCACGTCGACGAGGTGATCGCCGCGATCCAGGCGCTGCCCGCCTCGTCGGGGGGCGACACCGGCACGGTGCCCGAGGAGACGGCGGTCGATCCCGCGAGCGCCGACGGAACCGAATGACGTCGCGTCCTGCGGGCGCGAAGAGCCGCCTCCCGATCGTGCTGCTGATCGTCGTCGGGGTGGGCCTCGCCTCGGTGGCGGTCTGCGGCATGCTCGCGGCGATCGCGGTGCCGTCGTTCATGTCCTACGTGCGCCGCGCCAAGACGGGAGAGGCGACGACCAACGTGCGGGCGCTCGCGACCGCCGTCGCCGTCGCGTACGAGATGGAGCACGTGCGCCCCGACGGCAGCTTCGCGACGCGCGAGCTGCCGCCGAGCCTGCCGCGGACGCCGGCGACCGCGTCCAGCGAGCGGCGGATGTGGCCCGCGGTGGCGGATCCCGGCTGGCGCGAGCTCGGCTTCGAGCCCGCCGATCCGATCTACTACTCGTACGAGTACGCCCGCGATCCCGACGGCCGCGGCTTCGTCGCGCGCGCGTTCGGTGACCTCGACGGAGACGGAGCGGAGTCGCGCTTCGAGGTGCGCGGCACCGTCGACGCCAGCACCGGCGAGCTCGTCCTCGAGCCGATCGCGATCACCGACGAGCTCGAGTGATCGCCCGCTGACCGCGATCGCGCTGTCGTGGCTCGTTCACGATCGCGAAGACGCCACCGTCCACGGGTGGAGAGGCGCGTTCGAGGATCACGCGGCGCGTCAGACGTCGAAGGTTCGCGCGGTGCGGCGATCTCGTGCGATGGAGGTCCAAGCTCGATGCGCTTGGATCGGTCGTTGCTGAGCAACTCGACCATGCAGACCCTTCCCGCCGACAAGGCCGACCTCCTCAAGCGCCGCGCGCGCAAGCTGGCGTCGAAGGGCGAGTATCGAAAGGCTGCGCTCGCGCTACGCGAGCGAGCTGCGGTGGTCGGCGATGCCGCGTCCTGGGTGCTGGCCGGCGCGATGCTCCACCGCGCGCGCCGCGACGAGGAGGCGATCGTGGCGCTGAGGCACGGCATGTGGCTCCACGAGCGCGCAGGCGAGCCACGCAAGGCATGCTCGGTCGCGCGCGTGCTCGGGCCGCTGGATCCGAACGACCGCATGGTCCGCCGCTACGCTCGCGCGAGTTGACGAGACACCGGCCGCTCTCGGACGAGACGCCGGTGCGCCGTCTTCAGACGCCGGTGCACCGTCTTCAGACGCCGGTGCGCAGTGACGTGGGGTCGACTGCGATCTCGACGTCGAACGCGGAGCCGGGGCCGTTCCAGTCGAGGTTGCTGATCTGCACGCGGCCGGTCGCGGGATCGAGGCGGATCGCGGGATCGCCGTCGGCGCTGGTCGGGCCGGTGTCGGTGCCGGCGACTCCGCCCGACGCGTCGATCGCGCAGCTCAGGTAGCCCGCGGTCTGCGAGGGGTTCGGGTACACGACGGTGTCGCCGCACACGACGCGCACCAGGCAGTTGAAGCCGCTGTCGCGCACGGGGAGCACGCGCACGTCGCACGACGCGTTCGGATCGAGCGCGAGGCCGCGCGCCGAGACGATCCGCGCGCGCTGCTCGATCGGCTCGAAGGGCGGCGGCGTGCCGTCGCCCCACATCGCGTGGAAGGTGCGGAGCTGGGGATCGACCAGCGCCTCGACCATCGGCGGCAGCGGCTCGCGCACCAGCGGGTCGGCGCTCGCCCATCGCTCGCGCACCGAGCCCTGCGCGCCGGGATCACGCACGGGGCGCTCTTGCTCGTCTTGCCCGTCGTCGTCGCCCAGCAGGACGACGCGCCGGCCGCCCGCGCCGCGCTCGCCGTCGCCCTCGATCGACGCGCTCCCGCCTGTCGTGCTCACGCTCGACACCACGCCCCATGCGAGCAGCGCGACGACGCCGAGGAAGCCGGCGGCCGCGACGAGGACGCCGGGACGGATCGAGTCGGGATCGCGAGAGGGCGTCGGCATGGGCAGTCGTTCCGCGCGAGGCGGCTCCGGGAGGATACGCCACTGCTAGACGCACGATCCCACGCGATGGTTCCCGGCGACGCTCCTCGCGACGGAAATAAAAGAACCGGCCCGGGTGGGGACCCGGGCCGGCGGTCGAGCGTGGAGGAAACGCTACAGGGAGAGCTATTCGCGGGCGGGCGTCGCCGCCGCGACGCACACGCCTTCGTCGGGGCAGGGCGCGCTCGGGTCGTCCCAGATGCAGACCGGGCGCTCGCAGAGCTCGCCCATCGCGCAGTCGGAGTCGGCGCGGCAGCCCGGGGGCGGCGGCGGAGGAGGCTCGTGAGGCACGCACACACCGCCGCAGGTGGGCGGCACGCCGCCGTCGCAGTCGGCCGCGGGCAGGTCGCAGGGCGCCGGCGCGCAGTACGCGTCGGGGCCGCAGTCAGCGTCGCTCGTGCACTCGCTCGGCGGCGGCGGAGGCTCGATCGGGCGGCACTCGCCGTAGCAGACCGCGGGGCACGCCATGTCGCCGTCGCGCTCGTCGCAGGGCGAGTGGCACACGGTCTCGTCGCAGTAGGTGCCCATGCCGCACTCGGCGTCGGACCAGCAGAGCGTGGGCTCGGTCGGCGGCGGGTTGCACGCGCAGGTCTCGCAGCCGTGGTCGTCGATCGCGTGGCCGTGCTCGCAGTAGATGTCGCACAGCACGGGCGGGCAGTGCGGCGGAGGCAGGCACTCGGGCTCGGGGCAGCCGCGCTCGTCGACGACGTAGCCCCACTCGCAGTAGGCCGGCGCCGCCGGACAGCTGCAGGCCCCCGGGGACGTGGCGATCACGCCGGCGCACCTCGCCTCGCACTCGTTGCCGTAGGTGTTCCCGTCGGCGCCGCAGACCGGCGCGTAGATCTCGGGACAGGCGCACGCGGTCGCGCACTCGCCGTCGTGCGCGATCATCACGCCGGCGCACGAGGCCTCGCAGAGGTTGCCGTAGGTGCTGCCGTCGCTGCCGCAGACGGGCGCATAGATCGCGGGGCAGACGCAGGCGTCGCCGCACTCACCTTCGTGCGCGATCGTCGCGCCGTCGCAGGTCGCCTCGCACTCGTTGCCGTAGGTGCGGCCGTCGGCGCTGCAGACCGGTGCGTAGATGTCGGCGCAGTAGCAGGTGCCGGGATCGCCGGGCTCGTCGCAGCCACGCGGCGCGAGCAGCAGCGGCAGCAGGAGGAGGAACGCGAAGGGGGTGGAGCGCCACCGGAGAGCGAGAAGAGATTGCATGGATCACCTCGAGAATATTTCGGACGCACGAGCGCGGAGGGCATGCGTCGCGCGACGCATGACGGAGAGACGGCAGAGCAAAGGCACGGCGGCGCGGTGCGCGCAGCCGCGAGCGGCTCGGCGCTCACGTGCGTGCAGCCGCCGGCGGCGAGCCTCCCCCGAGGTCCCTCCCGCGCGCCCGGCTCCGTCGTCTCGTTCCTTCGTTGCCGATGCTCGGGCGGTCCGTCGGGCAAACGACGCGCTACCATCGCGGGCCGACGGAGCGGCGCGGGCCGTCTCGTGAGGACGACATGAGCGGACGGCTGCACGAGAGAGGTTGGCTCCCCGAGAACCGAGCGCGGCTCGAGCGCTTCCTCGACGAGCTCGCGGCGCGAGACGAGCGGCGCGTCGCGGTGCTCGACTGGGACAACACGATGATCCGCGGCGACATCGGCGACCTCGTGCTCGCGCACATGCTCGAGCGCGAGCTCGTGCTGCAGCCGCCCGGGCGCGACTGGTCGCGGCTCGGCGCGCTGACCGAGGCCGCGCGCGCGGCGCTGTCGACGGCGTGCGA
>JALYRN010001268.1 GCA_030855295.1 Myxococcota bacterium
GCGTACGGGAGCGCGCCCGGCGCGCGGACGGAAGCGACCGGAGCGGGCGAGCCGATTTTTAGACAGCATCTGAGTCGACAGGAGTGCTCGCCCCGGAGGGCGCGTACGGGAGCGCGCCCGGCGCGCCCTGCAGGAGTGCTCGCCCCGGAGGGCGCGTACGGGAGCGCGCGCCGCGCGCGCGGACGGAAGCGACCGGAGCGGGCGAGCGGATTCTCAGACAGGCTCTGATCTCGGCGGAGCGTGCCGGGTCGATTGCGGCATGACTTGTCGATCCCCGGGCTCTATGATCGTTCGGTGCGCTTCGTCCTCAAGGCCGCGCTGCGGCCGGTTCCACGCCATGCGGTCGTCGACGAGGTCGCGATCGCGAACGTCGAAGAGCAGCTCGGCGAGGAGGGCGACGAGCTCCAGCAGATGCTCGACGGCACCTACCGCGAGATGGATCGCAAGCAGCCCGCGATGGCGCAGTGGCTCGCCGAGCAGGTCGCGACGCACACCGACGATCTCGCGCAGTCGCTCGGGTACTTCCTGGTCGTGACCGTCTACATGGCGTTCCGGGAGGCGTTCCCGACGCGCATGGTCGAGGTCGACGACATGCAGCTCAAGCTCGCGATCGACATGCTCGCGGCCGACGAGGAGCTGCGCGCGAACGATCCGAGCGAGGTGCTCGAGAGCGACGACGTGGTCGCGATGGGGCAGCCCACGCTGCTCCACTTCGTGCAGCACCACCTCGACGAGGCGCTGACGCAAGGCGGAGAGAATCCCGACCTCGAGGCGTTCGATCACGTGTACCGCGCGATCCTCGTCGAGGTGATCGCGCTGAGCCACGCGGTCCGATCGCCCGACGGCACCGCGCCGCAGGACGAGATCCTGGCCTGACAGCTGCGCTGCTGGGGGCGCTCAAGCCAGCTGGCGCGCGATCGCGTCGCGTACGTCGGGCGCCAGCTCCGCGAACCGGATGCCCATGCCCTCGAGCCCCGCGTGCGGGCCGCGCACCCAGCTGACGATGCCGTCGACCACGACGTGATCGCCGTCGGCGAGAACGAGCCCGAGCGTGAGCTCGGTGCCGATCGCGAGAGGGTCCGAGGTGGCGACGAAGAGGCCGCCGCTCGAGACGTCACCAGCGCGCCCGCTGAAGAAGTGCGAGCCGCTGTGGCCGCCGACCTCGGCCTCGATCCGGACGCGCGGTGAGGATCGACGCTCGGACCCCGAGCCGCGCGGCGCCGCGATCATCGCCGGACGCGGCTCGGCGTCGCTCTGCCGCGCGAGCTCGCGATCGAGCTCGGCGCGTGCGGGATGGAGGATCGCGAGGCTGCGCGCCACCAGCGGCCCTGCCTCGTCGAGCAGCGACGCCGCGTCGGGCGCGTGCAGGTCCTCGAGCACCCGACCGAGCGCCGCAGCCGACTCCCGCAGGCGATCGCGCACGTCCTCGGGCTCGCCGAGCTCGGTCCGGAACAGCGACCCGACCGCGCGCGCGATCGACTCCGCGACGCCACGGCTCCGCCTCGTCGACGCGAGCTCGCCGTCGAGCGCGGCGATCGCCTCCGCGAGCACCGCCCGCGCTTCTCGCGCGGCGGCGATCCCCGCGCGCTTCAGCTCCCGACGGCGCCCTCTCTCGCTGCTCACGATTCGACGACAGTCTTTCAGTCGTCGTAGAACATCGGCGCCCGCTTGCGGATGAAGCGGAGGATCAGCTCGCGCGCCTGCTGGTCGAGCGACTCGAACTGGATGCCCATGCCGGGCTCGCTCTCGGCGTTCATGTCCATCGGATCGCGAACGAACCGCACCGTGCCGAGGACGTGCTTCTCGAAGCCGCCGGGCAGCGTCACGAGCGCGTTCACGCGGGTGCCCTTCGGGAAGATGTTGTACGTCGCGGCGAACACGCCGCCCTCGGCGATCTCACCAGAGAAGCCGACGAAGAAGTTGGACTCGGTGGTCGCGCCGATGTTGACCTCGAACTGCTCGCGCTCGGCGCCGCCGCGGTAGCTGGGCTCCACCGCCGCGGGAGGCTGCCCCGACGGCTGCGCGGCGGGCGCGGAGAAGCCCGACCCTGCGCCCTGCTGCGCAGGGATGGGCGC
>JALYRN010000342.1 GCA_030855295.1 Myxococcota bacterium
CCGCCGCCCCGCCAAGGCCGCCCCACCCGCCGACTCGCCGAAGCCGCGCCGAGGCGAGCGAAGCGAAGCCGAGTCCCCCCCCCGCGCGCCCACCCCACCCGTGTGGTTAAGCGAGACCCCTATGCATCGAACAGCCCCAGCGCCCAGCGGAGGGTGTTGCGGTCGATGTTGTGGCCGGTATGGAGGATCACCACCTTCTTCTTCGCCAGCTCCCCCCGCAGCTGGAACGCCGCCGCGTACGCCGCCGCCGCCGCGCCCTCGGCCGCGTTGTGCGTCCCCTCGAGCGCGGTGCGGACCGCCTCGCGCATCTCGTCCTCGGTCACCCGCACCATCCGATCGATCTTCCCCTTCACGAGCTCGAACGGGAGCTCGAACGCGAAGCGCGTCGCCAGCCCGTCCGCGAAGGTGTCGGCGTTGTCGATCGCGACGAGCTCACCGGCCTCGAGCGAGCGCGCCATCGCGTCCGCGCGCTCCGCCTGCACGCCGATGATCTGCAGATCCGGCCGCAACGTCTTCATCGCGACCACCATGCCGGCGATCAGCGAGCCGCCGCCGATCGGCACGATGATCGCGTCGGCATCGGGCAGCACCTCGGCGATCTCGATCGCCATCGTGCCGACGCCGGCGATGAGCAGCGGCTCGTTCGCGGGGTGCACGAAGCGCAGCAGCTCGTTGCGCGCGCGCGCCTCGGCCTCCATGCGCGCCTCGTCGAAGTCGCGCCCGAACTCGACGACCTCGGAGCCGAGCGAGCTCATGATCGCGTTCTTCTCGGGGTTGTTCCCCTTCGGCACGTAGATCACCGCGCGCGATCCGAACGCGCGCGCCGCCCACGCCAGCGAGAGCCCGTGGTTGCCGCGCGTCGCCGTGATCACGCCGCGCGCGCGCTGCGAGTCCGTCAGGTTCGCGAAGAGGTTCACGCCTCCGCGCACCTTGAAGGCGCCGATCGGGAGGTGGTTCTCGTGCTTGACCCAGAGGTCGATCCCCCACCGCGACGAGAGCAGGGGATAGCGGTACAGGGGCGTCCGCGGGAGCCACCGATGCACGGTCGGCCATGCGCGCAGGACGTCCTGGAAGGTGACGGGCATGCTCGAGAGATCCTCCGGAGGGCTGAAGTGCGCCGGAGTGTAACGGACGCCGCGGGGCGGTCGAACGGCGTCCTTCCGAATCCCGGATGGCCCAGGCCCCCGCTTGCGCCCTGGGAGGGGTCATGCCATAAGTCCCTCGATCCGTTCCGTTCGCTCCGCGCGGAGCCCGCCACCGTTCTCATCGGACGTGGTGGGACTCGCGACCAGCGCACACGAGACAGCGGGGTCGGGCGAGGCACTGGATTTCGAACGAATCCGGGCCCCGAGACCGAGGCCGCTCGTAGCGAGTGCCGATCCTGTCCTCGGCCGAGCTGCATCGGCCGAGACCCTCGGGCCCTCGAGGGAGACAGGTACCGGGCCGAACCTCGCCATCGCGAGGGCACGCCTACACGCAGGCCGGGGGGCCGCCTGCCGCTGATCCAGGTTCGACCAGTCCATGACGGACACGCATCCCGAGCTCGACGAATTCGCACTCGCCTCTGACGAGGGAGCCCCCTACGACGAGGGCACCGACGACGGCGAGGAAGGCTACGACGATGGGCCCGACGGCGACTCCGAGGGAGGAGAGCCGATGCGTGGCGGATCGCCGCGCGAAGGCGATCCCGATCACCAGCCGGACCCGAGCCGCATCGCGCAGCACGTCTCGCGCTTCTCGGATCGCGCGATCCAGCGCGTCGTCGGCGGCAACGCGTTCCTCCGAGGGCGACAGTACGCGCGCCGCGGCGACGTGCACGAGCTCGACACCGCCGAGGGCGATGCGCGTGCGCTGATCCAGGTCAAGCAGGACACGTACGAGCCGCGGCTGACGATCGCCGACGACAGCACGTTCACGTCGTCGTGCACCTGCGCCGGCTTCCGCGGCCCGACCCAGCACTGCAAGCACGTCGCGGCGCTGCTGGTCGCGCTGCGCGATCGCGAGCGCCCGCCGCGCCCGAAACAGCAGCAGCAGCAGAACGGGGAGCGCTCGGCCGTCGCGTCGGCGCCCGCCGCGCACGCGAAGAACACCACCACGACGACCACCGAGATCCCGCCCGGCGCGTCGCACACCGTCAGCGTCGGCGGCAAGCGTCGCCGCTCGCGCCGTCGTCGTCGTGGCACCGAGACGAACGGCATCTCGCACCTCGAGGTGCTCACGACGCGTGAGCCGGGCCCCGCGATCCTGCCCGGTCCGATCGGCGCGCCGCCGGCGGTCGAGTCGCGCTCGGCGTTCGACGTCTGGCTCCCCGGTCCCGAGGAGCAGAGCAAGCCCTTCGAGCTCGAGTTCCGCATGCAGGTGCGCTCGGCGTCGATCACGATCACGCCGGTGATCGCGGGCACGCGCACCTCGGTGCCGATCGCCGACGCGCTCTCGTCGTTCCACGCGGTCAGCGCGCCGATGCGGCCGATCATGCGGGCGCTCGCGCGACACGCGACGCGCAACGCGCCGGCGATGGCGGAGCTGCGCGCGGAGGACGCCGCCGAGATGCTGAGCATGCTCAAGGACCGCCGGGTCCTGATCGAGCCGGCGTCGATGGAGCTGCGCTTCTCCGAGGACGCGCTGCGTCCTCGCATCGAGCTCGATCAGGCGAACGGTCGCACCTGCCGCGTGCGCGTGGTGTTCGAGAGCAAGGGCGGCGTGCGTCGCTTCCCGCTCTCGAGCGGCGCGTGGTTCGAGGGCACGCCGGGCTGGCACGTCGACACCACCGAGGGCATCGCGCGCCCGGTCAGCGACACCGTCACGCCCGCGTGGCTGCAGCGGCTGTATCGCTCGCCGGCGCTGATCCATCCGATGAGCGAGCTGCCGCGTCTGCTCGGCGAATTCATCCCGCGGGTCGCGGCGTCGCTCGGCGCGGAGCTCCCCGATCTCTCGCAGGTCGCGGATCTCGTCGACGCGTCGCCGCGCTTCCGGCTGCAGCTCGATGGCGACATCCTCGAGGCGCACGCGAAGATCGGCGTCTACTACGGCGATCAGCTCTTCCCGGTTCCGCCGGGCGAGTTCCCGTCGCCGCTCGCGTTCATGCCGCCGCGCGAGCCGGGCGGACGGCCGCGCGTGGTGCGTCGCGACGTGGGCGCCGAGATGTCGGCGGTGCAGCAGCTGATGAACCTCGGCTTCGCGGTCGACGAGTCGCGCGAGGGGCTCGAGTGCAAGGGCGAGCCCGCGATCACGTTCTGGACGGATGGCATCGTGACGCTCCCCGCCGAGTGGGAGAAGCTGGTGCCGCACGACCTACGCGCGGTGAAGGTGCGCGACGCGGCGGTCGCGCCGCAGGTGCGCGTCGCGAGCGGCGTCGATTGGCTGAGCCTCGACATGAGCTTCAGCGCGGGCGGGGTCGCGGTCGACGAGGACGAGCTGCGCAACGCGCTCGAGAAGGGTCGCCGGCTGGTCAAGCTCGCCGACGGCACGTTCGCGCCGGTGAAGACCGAGGAAGTGCGCGAGGTGCTCGATCGGATGGCGGAGATCGTGGCCGGCACCAGCGGCGCGAAGGTCCCGCTCTCGCAGGCGGGGCGCATCCAGGATCTGCTGCGGCTCGTCGGTCACAAGACCGTCTCGGCGGCGGCCAAGGAAGTGCTCGGCAAGCTCGAAGAGATCGGCGACATCGAGCAGATCGCGAAGCCGAGGAACCTCAAGGTCGCGCAGTTCCGCGACTACCAGAAGCGCGGCTTCAGCTGGCTCGTCTTCCTGCACAACATCGGGACGGGCGGCATCCTCGCGGACGACATGGGTCTGGGAAAGACCCTGCAGACGATCGCGCTGCTCGTCTGGCTCAAGAGCAAGACGAAGGGCCACAAGCCGACCCTGGTCGTCGCGCCGACGAGCGTGGTGCCCAACTGGGCGCGCGAGATCGAGAAGTTCGCGCCGTCGCTGACGACGCTGATCTGGCAGGGACCGGATCGCCACGAGCGCAGGGACGAGCTCGAGGAGGTCGACGTGATCATCACCTCGTACGCGCTGCTGCGGCGCGACGAGGAGATCCTGCACTCGCTCGACGTGCGCTACGTGATCCTCGACGAGGCGCAGCACATCAAGAACCCGCTGAGCGCGACTGCGCGGGCGGCGAAGAAGCTGCAGAGCGATCGTCGGCTCGCGCTGACGGGCACGCCGATCGAGAACCGGCTGAGCGAGATCTGGTCGATCATGGACTTCGTCTCACCGGGGCTGCTCGGCTCGCTCAAGGCTTTCGAGGACAAGTACGCGCGTCCGGTCGAGCGCGGCGATCAGGAGACGATCCAGAAGCTGCGCGCGATCATCCGTCCCTTCGTGCTGCGCCGGACCAAGAGCGAGGTCGCGCCCGAGCTGCCCGCCAAGATCGAGCAGGAGATGATCGTCCCGCTCTCCGACGAGCAGAACAAGCTCTACAAGCAGATGCTCGCGCAGGTGCGGGCGAGCCTGATGAGCGAGGTCGAGAAGCAGGGCGTCGCCAAGGCGCAGATCCAGATCCTCGCGGCGCTCACACGCCTGCGTCAGGTGGCCTGCGATCCGCGCCTGACCAAGATGAACGCGCGCGAAGGCGAGTGGAACGACGAGACCAGCGGCAAGCTCAGCGCGCTCCGCGAGATCCTGCAGGAGGCGAAGGCCGGCGGTCACCGCGTGCTGGTGTTCTCGCAGTTCGTCGAGATGCTGCAGCTGATCCGCAAGGCCCTCGATCAGGACGGCGTGCGCTACGAGTATCTCGACGGCTCGACCAAGGATCGGCAGCAGCGCGTCGATCACTTCAACGAGGACGAGAACGTCGACGCGTTCCTGATCTCGCTCAAGGCGGGCGGCACCGGGCTCAACCTCACGGGCGCCGACACCGTCGTGCACTTCGATCCGTGGTGGAACCCGGCGGTCGAGGATCAGGCGACCGATCGCGCCCACCGCATCGGGCAGAGCAAGGTCGTCAGCGTCTACCGGCTGATCGCGAAGGGCACCGTCGAGGAGAAGATCCTCCAGCTCAGCGGCAAGAAGCGCGACCTGATGAGCAACGTGCTCAACACCGAGGGCGCGCCGCTCAAGGGTCTGACCAAGGCCGACATCGACGAGCTCTTCAGTGATTGACGGGCGCCGGGCCCAGATGCGGGCTGCTTGGAACGTCGGACGCGGGCCCCATCTGTCTCTCACGCGACGGCGCGGTCGAACTCTCGCCCGCTCCGCGCGAGGTGGGATATGCGTTGTGAGAGCTGCCAGCGGGTGATGCGGCCGCTGTTCCTGTCGTACGTGTGCGATCACTGCGACGGGCTGGCCGACTCGTTCGACTTCCGCGGGTTCGTCGTGCTGCGACGCGATCGCACGCTCCCTTGCGAGGAGTACGTGTTCGCGACGCGCGCCGACGCGGAGCGGTGGCGCGAGCTGAACGGTCTCTTCGACGCGGAGATCCGCGAGGTGCGCGGCGACAAGCCGTTCCGATGGCAGCCGAGCCGCGGCACCGTGCGCGGGATCATCCTGGCCGATCGACTCTTCGAGATCTGCCCCGGCCACGAGTTCGAGCCGCGCCCGAACCGCGCGTTCCTCGCCGCGCCGCAGCCCCAGCCGCCGCTGCCGATCCCGTAGGCGCGATTCCGTAGGCGCATCGCCGGCACGACGCGTGCTGAGTGTCGCCCCCGTCGTCGGAGCTGTGCCACTCTGACGCCGGGAGGGCTCGGAATGCTGCGGAACCGAATGCTGGTGTGCGTGACCGCCCTGGGGCTCGCGACGATCGCGCCCGCGATCACACCCGAGGTCGCGCATGCGTGCGGTGGCTGCTTCACGCCGCCGAACCCGACCGGCACACCGACCCCGGTGACCGCGCACCGCATGGCGGTCGCGCTCTCGCCGACCGAGACGACGCTCTGGGATCAGATCGAGTACGCCGGCGCCCCCGAGGACTTCGTGTGGGTGCTGCCGATCGCGGGGACCAGCACCGTCGAGATCGCCGACAACGGCTTCTTCGAGTCGCTGCAGGCGAACACGCAGATCTTCCTCGAGGGTCCGCCGCCGCCGCGCACGAGCTGCTCGGACCCTTGCACCGCGTTCGGCTTCGGCGGGTTCGCGAGCGGATCGGCGAGCCCGCGCAGCGCGAGCGAGTCGGGCGGGATGCCCGACGTCGAGGTGCATCACGAGGGCGTGGTCGGCCCCTACGAGACTGCGACCATCGGCGCCGCGGATCCCGACGCGCTCGTCGCGTGGCTGCGCGAGCACGACTACCAGGTGCCGGACGCGCTGCTCCCGATCATCCGCCACTACGTCGCGCTCGAGATGAACTTCGTCGTGCTGCGGCTGCGCCCGAGCCTGAACGTGCAGCGCATGCAGCCGGTCCGCATCACCGTGCCCGGCCTCCAGACGAGCTTCCCGCTGCGCATGGTCGCGGCCGGCATCGACGATCACGTCGCGCTCGAGCTCTTCGTGCTCGCCGAGAGCCGCATCGAGGCGGCGAACTTCGGCAACGCCGAGGTCGATCGCGCGGCGATCACGTACGACTGGGCGAGCTCGACGTTCGACTACGACGCGCGCTTCGAGGATGCGCTCTTCGCCGGCGAGGGCGTGGAGACGAACTGGGTCGCGGAGTTCGCGGGCGCCGCCGATCACAACATCGGCTTCTACGAGAGCTTCGACGCCGTCACCGGTGAGATGCACAGCGCGCGCGAGGACTGGGCGGTCGCCACGCGCTCGCTCCCCGAGGCGTACCTGACGCGGCTGCGCACCGATCTGCCGGTCTCGGAGCTCGACGAGGATCTCGGGCTGCAGATGTCCGATGGCGGCGATCTGGGCACGTTCATCCGTGTGACGCGCGAGGCCAACCGCGCGCCCGAGCCCGACTGCCCGACGTACTGCGCGGTGAGCGACGGAACGACCGGCCCCGGAGGCTCGGCGGTGCGCGGAGCGGGCGCGTCGCGATGCAGCGCGGGCTTCGGCGCGCGTGGCGCGAGCGG
>JALYRN010001269.1 GCA_030855295.1 Myxococcota bacterium
CGGCAGCGCTGATCGGGCGCCGCCGCGCGTCGGCGGCTCTGCTCGCCGCGGGTGCGCTCGTTGCATCGCGATGCGCCGAAGACCATGCGCACGTCCGTCCAGCTGAAGCCGATCGAGGAGCAGGTCATCGTCATCACCGGCGCTTCGTCCGGGATCGGGCTCGCGACCGCGCGGCTCGCGGCCGAGCGCGGTGCGCGCGTGGTGCTGAGCGCGTGGGACGAGCACGGCCTGCGGATCGCGGCAGAAGAGATACGGGCCACGGGAGGCGAGGCGATCGCCGTCGTGGCGGACGTCTCCGACGTCGATGCGGTGCGCCGCGTGGCAGATGTCGCCATCGAGACCTACGGCCGGATCGACACCTGGCTGAGCAACGCCGGCGTCCACCTGTTCGGCGAGCTGATGGACAATTCCGAAGAGGACATGCGCCGGATCTTCGACGTGAACTACTGGGGCGTGGTGCACGGCGCGATGGTCGCGGTGCCGCACCTCGCGAAGCAGGGCGGCGCGCTGCTGACGATGGCCAGCGTGCTGTCGTCGCGCTCCGTCCCGCTGCAGGGCATCTACGGCGCCTCGAAGCATGCGGTGAAGGGCATCACCGACGCGCTGCGCGTCGAGCTCGAGTCGAACGGCGTGCCGGTCGTGGTCACGACGATCATGCCGGCCGCGATCCACACGCCGATCGTCGGCCACTCGAAGAGCCTGATGATGGAGCGCGCGCAGCTGCCGCCGCCGATGTACGACCCGTATGTCGCGGCGCGCGCGATCCTGCACGTCGCCGAGCACCCGAGGAGGCAGCTGATCATCGGAGGCTCGGGCTGGGTGGCGACGCTCGGCGAGAAGGTCGCGCCGTCGCTCACCGATCGCCTGATGGAGCTGTTCCTCTATCCGCTGCAGCGCACCCGCGGCGCGCCGCGCGAGAGCCACAGCCTGCACGAGCCTCCGCGCGAGCAGCCCGCGACGCACGACGAGTCCCAGCGCTTCCTGCTGCAGCACAGCCTCTACACCTGGGCGTCGCTGCACCGCGGGCGCGCCCTCGCTGCGCTCGGGGTCGGTGGGCTCGCGGCATGGATCGCGGGACGTGCGTGGCGCTCCGGCGCAGGAGGACGAGCCGATGTGGCACGGGCACCGCAGACTGCGTGATCAGGTCGTCGTGATCGTCGGAGCGTCGAGCGGCATCGGCCTCGCGACCGCTCGGCTCGCGGCGCGCCGCGGCGCCGCGGTGGTGCTCGCGTCGCGCCACGAGGGCGCGCTGCGGGCGATCGCCCTCGAGCTCCGCGCGCAGGGCGGGCGCGCGAGCCACGTGGTCGCCGACGTGACGGAGCCGGCGCAGGTGCGCGCGATCGCCGACGCTGCGATCGACGAGCACGGCGCTTTCGACACGTGGATCAACGTCGCGTCGACCGGCACCTACGGCGAGGTGCTCGAGGTCTCGCTCGAGGATCACCGGCGCGTCTTCGAGGTGAGCTTCTGGGGCCTGGTGCACGGCTCGCGGCTCGCGGTCGAGCACTTCCGCTCACCGGAGCGCCGCGGCGCGCGCGAGGGAGGCACGCTGATCAACATCGGCAGCGTCTTGTCCGATCGCGCGTTCCCGCTGCTCGGCCCGTACTCGGCCTCCAAGCACGCGGTGAAGGCGTTCACCAACGCGCTGCGGATGGAGCTCGAGAAAAAAGGCGCGCCGGTCGCGGTCACGCTGATCCAGCCGCCGTCGACCGACACCCCGTTCCCGCTGCGCGCGCGGAACTACCTCGACCGCGAGGTGAAGCTACCCTCGCCGATCTACGAGCCGCAGGTCGTCGCGCGCGCGATCCTCTCGTGCGCCGAGCGGCCGCGCCGCAACGTCGTGGTCGGCGGCATCGGCGGCGTGTCGCTGGTCTGGCTGGAGAAGATCGCGCCGCGGCTGCTCGACGTCGGGCTGCGCTACCTGACGCGTCCGCTGCTGACCAAGCGCGAGCCCGCGCGCCCCGGTCGCGACGACGCGCTGTACACGCCGTCGGTGCACGACGGCGAAGAGCGCGGCCCCGACCGGCGCTTCGCGTTGCGCTCGAGCCTCTACACCGCGCTGCGCCTGCATC
>JALYRN010001270.1 GCA_030855295.1 Myxococcota bacterium
GCGCCGGACGACTCCCGCGTCCCCGCCTCGTCGTCGAACTTCGCCTCGCGCCACGCGCGATCGAGCTCGGCGAGCGACTCGACGCCGAGCTCCGCTGGGAGGCGCTCGAAATCGATCGCGACGCGCGCCGCGAGCTCCGCGCTCGCCTCCGTCTCCGAGAGGCCCCGCAGCGCCCGCAGCGCGTGCGCGAGCTCCGCGGCCGAGGCGAAGCGATCCTCCGGCCGCTTCGAGAGAGCGCGCGCGAGCAGCGCGTCGAGCGAGAGAGAGACGTCGCCCCGCGCGCTCGCGAGCCGCGTCGGCGCGCGGTGCAGCACGCGGTTGACGGTGTCGCTCATGTCGCGACCGCGCAGGTCGTTCTTGCCGAGCAGCAGCTCGTGCAGGACCACCGCCGCCGCGTAGACGTCGGCCGACGCCGTCGGCGGCGCCCCCTCGAACACGTCGGGCGGAACGTAGGCGAGCTTCCCCTTGATCGTGGTCTCGTCGGTTCGATACGCCGCGGTCTCGCCGGTCATCCGCGCGATGCCGAAGTCGAGGAGCCGGACCCGCCCCTCGCCGTCGAGGAACACGTTCGACGGCGAGACGTCGCGGTGGACGATCTCCAGCGAGCGGCCGTCGGGGCGCTGCCGCGTGTGCGCGTAGTGCAGCGCATCGAGCACCTGCGCGACGACGTGCAGCGCGAGATCGACGTCGACGCGCCCGTAGGCGCGCTGTGCGTACGCCGCCCAGCGCCCGAGGTGATAGCCGCTCGCGTACTCGAGGACGAGCAGGTAGTCGTCGTCCTCGCGCCCGAAGTCGAGCACCTGCACGATGCCCGGGTGCTGCAGGCGCGACAGCACGCGGGCCTCGCGCACGAACATGTTCTCGAGCGACTCGGCCTCGGGCCCGTCGCCGAGGATGGTCTTGATCACCACCGGCCGCGCGAACCCGGCGGCGCCCTCGGTGCGCCCCAGGTAGACGACGCCCATGCCGCCCCGCGCGAGCCGCTGGACGATGCGATAGCGGCCGAGCGCGAGCGCTCCGAGGAGATGTTCGTGCCGTGCCATGCAGCCGGGCGATCGGAGCGGGCGCGCCGCAGCTCGAGCCGCCTCGGATGGTAGCCGATCACGCGGGGCAGCGGCGATCGATCACGGGCGCGCGTGCCGAACGTAGTAGTGCACGCCGCGCTCGGGATGGGCGAGGCGCACGGCGACGCCCCGGCGCGCCGCGTCCGTCGCCACCTCGCCCGCGAAGCGATGCTGCGGATCGAGCGCGAGCTCGCGATCGCCGGCGCGCACGCTCCAGCCCTCGAGCGCGACGCCCTCGATGCGCACCGTCGCGCCGCGCGCGAACGAGCGATCGGCGGGGGACGAGAGCGTCGCGGTCGGCGCCGCATTGTCGAACTCGATCCGGATCGTCGTCGGCGGCGACGCCACGGGCGCGGCGCCCTCGGGGAACGCCTCGAGCGTGAGCTCGTGCACGCCTTCGCCGAGCTGTCCCGACGCGAACGCGTGACGCGCCTCGGTCAGCTCGATCGTGCGCGGCTCGGCGGTCCCGCTGCGCACACGCAGCCGATGGCGACGCGCGGGCGGCGCCCCGGCCCAGCGCACGCGGATCTCGGGGAGATGGTGCTGGTAGAGCACGGTGTAGCGGCGCCCGTCGGTGTCGACGATCGTCGTCGGCGGGCGGCGCGGCAGGCGCGCGCGCCCCGAGTCACGCAGCACGCGGAGACGACCTCGCGCCGCGATCTCCGACAGCGATCCGTCGGCCTGCACGCAGCGCACCGAGTATCGATGGAGCCCCGCCGCGACGGAGACGCGCGCGACGCGCTCGGCGTAGACGCCGCCCTCCTCGTCCCGCGCGCCGATCGCGACGCTTGCGCCGAGGTCGCAGGTCTCCTGCAGCGCGATGCCGATCGCGGTGGGCGGGCGTGGGTCGTGGATCGCCGCGCTCTCGCCCGCCGGGATGATCACGAGCGCGTGCGCGGGGCCCCCGCCGCCGTCCGGCGACCACGTTCCATCACGCGAGAGCGAGCCGCTCTCGCCGACGTGGAGCAGCGCGCGCGCGCCGTCACGACCGACGATCGCGACCGTGC
>JALYRN010000343.1 GCA_030855295.1 Myxococcota bacterium
GTGATCCGCGCGCGCGTCGGTGCGTCCCATCCCGACCAGGGCGCGGGGCACGCGACGCTCGCGTCGGCGCACGGATCGAGCACCGCGCCCGCCTGGAGCGCTCCGGTCGCGGCCGCGCGCAGGAAGAGCACGTCGCGACGCGCGCCGGTGTGATGGGCCCAGTCGATCGCGATCGGAACGTCGACCTCGTCGATCAGCGCGAGCGCCTGCAGCGCGTCCTCGACCACGCGGCGGTAGACGCCGCCGCGCACGCTCTCGAGCTCACCGAGCAAGTGCGCGTGCAGCTCGAGGGCGCTCACGCCGTACACGGCGGCGACGCGATCCTCGAGCGCGGCGTGGCGCTCGTCCGAGCGCGAGACGACGAGCAGATCCGCGGCCGCGAGCGCCCGCAGCGCCCGCGCCTCACGTGCGCCCTCACCGGTGGCGTCGGCGACGCGCCCGAGATCCTCGAGCGCCGCGAACGTCGCATCGCCCTCGAGGTCGTAGGTCGTGAGCGCGGCCCGCAGCACCGGCAGCTCGTCAGCCCAGCGCCGATCCGCCCGCGCGGTGCTCGCACCGATCGCGAGCGTCACGACGAGAAGGAGCGGAAGGACTGGGCACGACGAGCGTTCACGGGTGGGCATCGAGCGGAGCACCTCCTGCTGTCCTGGTCCTTCGGGCGACCGGGGACGGACCTGAAGAGGTGTTCTCCGCTGCTCACGCGATCGTCATCGCGATCGTCGTCACTCCGCGTCGCCGCCCGACGCGCGCGCTCGGATCTGCTGCGCCGCGCGCGCGCGACGCGCACCGACGTAGTAGAGCGGCGTGTACATGTAGCCCGTGAGGACGTCGACCGACTGGAAGGTCGCGCGGAAGGTCGCGTCGCCGTGCTGCACCCACGGCTCGGTCGGCGTCGAGCGCTTCGCGACCGTCACGCCGCGCTGCACGTCGGCGACGATCACCTGCTCGCGCTGATCGCCCGGATCCTCGGCGACGGTCCCGCCGCACACGATCCGCGAGCGACCCGCGAGCGTCGCCGTCACGCGCGGCCCGAAGCGGGTCACGTCGACCTCGCTCGAGCCGCACGCGTTCGCCATCACCACCGGCGCGCCGACCGCGCGCTCGATGCGCTCGGGCATGGCGCGGGTCGCCTCGACGTGGAGGCGGCGGTACTCGCGGCCGAGCGGGTAGTTGGTGGCGCCGGTGTAGTCGGGCCACGCGGCGCCGATCGCGACGAGCTCGACACCCGCCTTCGCGTACTGCTCCCACGGCGTCCGGCGGATCATGTCGGCACAGATGCCGATGCCGATGCGGCCGAGATCGGTCTCGATCGGCGCGGCGGTGGTGCCCGGGCGCCAGTACGCGCACTCGGCCGACGCCGGATGCAGCTTGCGGTAGCGGCCGAGGAAGCCGTCGGGGCCGACGCACGCCATCGTGTTGTAGACCTCGCCGTCGTCGCCGCGCTCGCTCAGGCCTGCGACGACGATCAGATCGTGCGCGCGCGCCAGCTCGGCGAGGCCGGTGGTCGCGGGGCCGCCGGGCACGGGCTCGGCGATCTCGAAGTTCCACGCGCCCAGCTCGTAGCCGGTCAGGGCGAGCTCGGGGAGCACGGCGACCTTCGCTCCTCGGGTGGCTGCTTCTCTCAGGAGCACGTCGATGCGCGCCAGACGGTGGTCGATGGGCGCGCGGTCTCCGCGCAACTGGACGGCAGCGACTCTGATCATGAGGGGCGCAATGGTATCACTCTTCGTACGCTCGGCACGTCCTTTTTCGGGGAGGGTCGAGGGGTGCTCCGCGGTGGCTCGGCGGGCGCCCTGCTAGAGTGCCCTCGCCGGCGCGATGCCCGAGCTGCCCGACATCACGGCCTATCTCGAGGCGCTCGAGGCGCGCGTCGTGGGCCGCACGCTCGAGGGCATCCGGCTCGCGTCGCCGTTCGTGCTGCGCTCGATCGACCCGAAGGTCGCCGACGTGGTGGGCCACGAGATCGTCGGCGTGCGGCGCATCGGCAAGCGGATCGTCTTCGCGCTCGATCCCGATCTGTTCGCGGTGATCCACCTGATGGTCGCGGGGCGCTTCCAGTGGAAGGACGAGCCGAAGGCGAAGGTGCCCGGCAAGATCGGCCTGCTCGCGTTCGATTTCTCGCACGGCACGCTGCTGCTGACCGAGGCCTCGACCAAGAAGCGCGCTTCGCTCCATCTCGTGCGCGGCGCGGCGAGCCTCGCGCCGTTCGAGCGCGGCGGGCTCGAGCCGATCGGCTCGAGCTTCGAGGACTTCAAGGAGGCGATCACGCGCGAGCGGCACACGCTCAAGCGCGCGCTGACCGATCCGCGGCTGCTCTCGGGGATCGGCAACGCCTACTCCGACGAGATCCTGCACCGCGCGAAGATGTCTCCGGTGACGCGCAGCGATCGCCTCGACGACGGCGCGATCACGCGCCTGCACGCCGCGACGCTCGAGGTGCTCGAGGAGTGGATCGTGCGATTGCGCGCGGACTTCGGGGAGAAGTTCCCCGCGAAGGTCACGGCGTTCCGGCCCGAGATGGCGGTGCACGGCAAGTACGGCGAGCCCTGCCCGACGTGCGGCACCAAGGTGCAGCGCATCGTGTACGCGGAGAACGAGTCCAACTACTGCCCGCGCTGCCAGACCGGCGGCAAGCTGCTTGCAGACCGCTCGCTCTCTCGCTTGTTGAAGGGCAACTGGCCCAAGACGATCGAGGAGCTCGAAGGCCGTTGATCTCCTCGCGCACCACGTCCCTGCTGCTGCTCGTCGCGCTCGCGCTCACCGGGTGTCCGACGCCGAGTGACGCGCCGTTCCCCGAGGACTACGAGCGCTCTTGGCGCGAGGCGCGCACCCCCTGCACGCTCAGCCACGATCACGAGCTGCGCTACATCCGCGTGTTCACCGACGACGCCGCGTTCGAGCCGTACACGCGCCACGAGACGCCCTACCCCGCCGGCGCGCGCCTCCTCAAGGCCGAGTACGACGACGCCGAGTGCACCGAGCTCCTGTCGTACGTGCTGATGGAGAAGCTCGAGCCCGGCTCCGGCGCGCCCGGGGAATTCGACTGGTCGTGGCGCCGGTTCGACCCGGATCGCCGCGAGGTGCACGATCCGCGCACGATCCCCTTCACTTGCGTGGACTGCCACGAGTGGCACTGCGCGGAGGCTCCGTATGGTTGGGACTACACCTGCACGCCCGGCTCGCCCGAGCCGCCGTCGCGGCGTTAGCGCGCGCGCGGTCGCCGTTCGGATCGCGACGGTCGCGACGCTCGCGCTCACCGCGACGCTTGCCCTCAACGCGTGCCCAGGACCCGATCCCGAGCCGGTGCATCGCATCGTGTTCGAGGAGCTCGACGCCGGGCTGCTGTCGGTGTGGGGGACGTCGTCGCGCGACGTGTGGACGGTCGGCGGCGACGTCGATGCGATGGGCCCGATGGTGCTGCACTACGACGGCGCAGCGTGGCGGCGGCTGCTCACCGGGCAGACCGGCGATCTGTGGTGGGTGCACGGCGTCGAGGGCGGTCCGGTCTTCCTGGGCGGCGAGGGCGGCATGATGCTGCGCTACGACGGCCCGTCCGACGGCAGCGGCACGTTCACGCGCATGGAGACGCCGAGCGACATGCCGATCGTGTTCGGCATCTGGGGCAGCTCGGCGAGCGACGTGCTCGCGGTCGGCGGGCTCGGGCGCGCGGCGGGGTTCGTCTGGCGCTTCGACGGAACGAGCTGGAGCGAGCTCCCGCTGCCGTCGGACTTCGGCGGCCAGTCGCTCTTCAAGGTGTGGGGCACGGGGCCGAACGACGCGTGGATCGTCGGCACCGACGGAGCCGTGCTGCGCTGGGACGGCACCGCGCTGAGCACCGTCGACGCAGGCACGACGCGCACGCTGTTCACGGTGCACGCGATCGACGGCGCGGTCGCGGCGGTGGGCGGCGCCGGATCCGGCGTGCTGGTCCAGCGTGACGCGGACGGCGTCTGGCACGACCTGGCACCAGAGCTCGTGCCTCAGCTCTTCGGCGTGTTCCTCACCGAAGAGGGCGGCGCGGCGGTCGGGATCAACGGCACTTTCGTGCGGCGCGAGGGTGCGACCTGGACGATCGAGGACACCGGGCTCGACCTGGCAGAGACCCTGCATTCGGTGTGGATCGATCCCGACGGTGGCGTGTGGGCGGCCGGTGGGCAGGTGCTGGTGGAGCCGCTCGTGCGCGGCGTGCTGGTCTATCGCGGCCGCGAGGACGTGGGCGGCGGCAGCTTCACGATGTGATCGTGTGCGAGACTGCGGTGTCGGAACGGGGGAGCGAGCCATGCTGAGAAGAATCGTGCGCACCGTGGGTGTGCTGGGCCTCGGAGCGATCGGCGCCGGGCTGGTCGGCTGCGACGAGGGATGTCCCGAGCAGTCGGGCGTCGCGTGCGTCTACGCGGGCACCGGCGAGCAAGCGCTCGGCGACGAGGGGCTCCCGGCGCGGCAGACCGAGATCTACTGGGCGATGGACCTCGAGTTCGCGCCCGATGGAACGCCGTACTTCCTCGACTGGAACAACCACCTGGTGCGGCGGATCAACCCCGACGGCACGGTCGAGACCGTGATCGGCGAGCGCTTCGGCATCGGCGACGGGCCGCGCACCGATCCGGCGCGCGAGTTCGACGGGCGCGGCGTGCCGGGCATCGAGGTGCGGCTGAACCACCCGACCGATCTGCAGTTCGACGAGCAGGGCCGCATCCTCCTGATGGCCTGGCACAACCACAAGCTGCGCACGTGGGATCCCGAGACCGGACTGGTCGAGGTGATGTGTGGCTCGGCGCCGGGCTACGGCGGCGACGGCGCTGCCGACCTCGCGGGCGCGCGCTTCAACCAGCCCAAGGCGCTGGTGCGCGCGAGCGACGGCACGCTGTACTTGCTCGATCAGCGCAACTTCCTGATCCGGCGCATCGGCGTCGACGGCACGATCACGACGATCGCGGGAACCCCGCCCGAGCCCGGCACGATGCCGATGCCTGGGTACGAGGGCGACGGTGGACCCGCGACGCTCGCGCGCTTCCGCTTCGAAGCGGGCGGCAACCCCGAGCCGAGCGGCGGCATCGCCCTCGACGAGGCGAACGGCATCCTCTACGTCGCCGACGGAATCAACTTCCGCATCCGCGCGATCGATCTCGCGGCGGGCACGATCGACACCGTGATCGGCACCGGCGAGAGCGGCTACGCGGGCGACGCGGGACCGGGGCGCAGCGCGATGATCTCGCACGTGCGCGATGTCGAGCTCGGCCCCGACGGACGGCTCTACTTCGCCGACACCGAGAACCACGTCGTGCGCGCGTGGGATCGCGACGCCGACGTCGTCACGACCGTCGCGGGCACCGGCACGCAGGGGCAGGGCGCCGAAGGACAGGTCGCGACCGCGATCGATCTGAATCGCCCGATGGGGGTCGCGTTCGGCCCCGACGGCGCGCTCTACGTCGCCGACACCGAGAACAGCCGCTTCCTGAGGGTCCCGCGATGAGCCGCATCAGCATCCTGAAGAACACGGTCGCAGCGCTGTGCGCGCTGCTCGGCCTCGCGGCGTGCGAAGAAGAGGTCACGCGCGGGTGCGAGCCGGCGCCGGGCACCATCTGCACGGTCGCGGGGAGCGGCCGCGCGGGCGTGTCGGGCGACGAGGGGCTCGCGTGGCGCGCGAAGCTCTACCTGCCGATGGACTCGACGCTCGGGCCCGACGGCAACCTCTACGTCGTCGACTGGAACAACCACCGCCTGCGCGTGGTGGACGATCCGCTCGGCGAGAACGTCATCAGCACGTGCGCCGGCTCGGGGAACCTCGGCGACGGACCGCCGGGGCCCGCGCTCGCAGCGGACTTCAACCACCCGACCGACATCGTGTTCGACGCGAGCGGTCGGCTCGTGATCGCGGCCTGGCACAACAGCCGGATCCGCCGCGTCGACCTGACGACCAGCACGATGGAGGACGTCGCGGGCACCGGCGGCCGCGCGTATGCGGGCGACGGCGGGCCGGCCGCGACGGCGGTGCTCGATCTGCCGGCGGGCATCGACTTCGACGCGGCGGGCAACCTCTACTTCGTCGATCAGGCGAACCAGGTGATCCGCCGGATCACGACCGACGGAACGATCGAGCGCGTCGCCGGGCAGTGCATCGTCGACGAGTGCGCCGAGGGCCAGACGCCCGTCGCGTGCCCGGGCGCGAGCGGCAAGACGATGTGCGGCACCGACATCGCGTCGTGCACGCTGCCGTGCCGCGGTGGCTTCGACGGCGACGGCGGCCCGGCGCTCCAGGCGCGCTTCTCGATGCCGTTCGGCCAGTCGGCGGATCCCGCGGGGCGCATCGCGATCGCGGACGACGGCACGATCTACTTCGCCGACACGCACAACCACCGCATCCGCGTGATCGCGCCCGACGGCACCGTCGGCACGCTCGCGGGCACCGGCGAGCAGGGCTACGGCGGCGACGGCGGCGCGGCGACCGCGGCGATGATCGACAACCCGGTCGACGTCGAGGTGTCGAGCGACGGAACGCTCTACTTCACCGACACGATGAACCACTGCGTGCGCGCGGTCGATCTCGCAAGCGGCGTGATCCGCACGGCCGTCGGACAGTGCGGACAGCGCGGCTTCGCCGGCGACGGCGGCGACCCGACGATGGCGCTGCTCGATCGTCCGTACGGCGTCGACGTCGACGACGCGACCGGCAACTTGTACGTCACCGACACGCACAACCACCGCGTGCGCGTCGTGATGCCCGCCGCGGAGTGACGCGCGAAGCGCACGCTCCCGTACGCGCCCTCCGGGGCGAGCACTCCTGCAGGGAGATGAATCGGCTCGCCCGCTCCGGGGCGAGCACTCCTGCAGGGAGATGAATCGGCTCGCCCGCTCCGGGGCGAGCACTCCTGCAGGGAGATGAATCGGCTCGCCCGCTCCGGGCGCTACCGTCCGCGCGCGAAGCGCACGCT
>JALYRN010001271.1 GCA_030855295.1 Myxococcota bacterium
CAGGCGCCCGACGACGCCGCGGAGCCCGACGCCGCGGAGCCCGACGCCGCGACGCTCGATGCCGCCACGCTCGACGGCTGCACGGCCGCGAGCTTCTGGCGCGACGCCGACGGCGACGGGCATGGGGATCCGGCCTCGATGATGACGGCGTGCGAGGCGCCCGCGGGACACGTCGCGAACGACGACGACTGCGACGACGACTGCGCCGCCTGCTTCCCCGGCGCGACCGAGCTCTGCGACGGCGTCGATCAGGACTGCGACGCGAGCCTCGACGAGGGCCTGCCCGACATGACGTCCTATGCCGACGTCGACCGCGACGGGCACGGCGATCCGGCGACCGCGGAGACCGGTTGCGGGATCCCCGCCGACCGCGTGGCGATCGGCGACGACTGCGACGACGCGGCGGCGGCCACGTACCCCGGCGCGACCGAGGCCTGCAACACGTTCGACGACGACTGCGACGACGTGATCGACGAGGGTGTGCGGGACACGTTCTACCGCGACGCGGACGGAGACGGCTACGGCGTCACCTCGATGAGCACCGAGGCGTGCAGCACCCCGGCCGGCTACGCGACGATGCCCGGCGACTGCAACGACGTCGCCGGCGCGGGAGGCGCGAGCGACTTCCCCGGCGGGACCGAGGTCTGCGACGGCCGCGACAACGACTGCGACGGCACGCCCGACGACGGCGTGCTCACTCGTTGGTACCGCGACTGCGACAACGACTCGTTCGCCGCCACCACGATGCATTCGTACGAAGCCTGCGCGGCGGTCGCGGGCTCGCCGAGCGGATGCGCCGGCGGCAGATGGACCAGTCGCGAGCCGGACCTCGGCACGACCGACTGCGACGACTTCGACGCCGCGCATTTCCCGGGCAACACGGCTTGGTACAGCGTCTACGGAGATTTCGACTGCAGCGGCATGGTCGACCCCCGCTACACGACCGTCGCCGGGCCGCTTCCCTGCGCGCCGATCACGTTCATGGGGACCACGACGTGCAGCGCAGTCCCTGGCTGGACCGACGGAAGCGTGCCCAGGTGCGGGGTCTCGGAGTCGTACACGACGTGCTCGTCGTCGTGTAGCGCCGTGACGGCGCCGCGCACTCAGCAGTGTCACTGACGATCCTCGCGCTGCGCGGCGGAGGACCGTGGTCGCGGATTGTGCCCTGGGAGGGTTTCACGATGGCTCGTAGGTACTTCTCGTTCGTCACTCCGTGGCTGCTGCTCGCGCTCGCATCCGCGTGCGACGCACCGTGCCCCGCTGGCACCATGCGCGAGCCGAGCGGCCGCTGCGTCGTCTCGAGCGCCGACGGGAGCGTGCCGCGTCCGGACGGCGGCACGCCCCGCCTCGACGGATGCTCGCCGCGAGCGGAACGGTGCGACGGCCTCGCCGACGACGACTGCGACGGCATCGTCGACAACGGCTGCGAGTGCGTCGACGGCACCACCGCGCCGTGCGGTACCGACGACGGCGAGTGCGTCACCGGCGTCGTCACATGCGCGTCGGGCGCGTGGCCCGACGACTGCGACGGCGCGATCGGGCCGGGCGTCGAGATCTGCAACGGCTTGGACGACGACTGCGACGGAGAGGTCGACGGGCCTTCGGCGTGGGCCTCGTGCGGCAGTGCGCCCGGCGCGACGGACCTTCGCTGCGCGCTCACATTCGATGCCGAGGAGTCGTGTCGAGTCGCTGCGTGTGACGAGGGGCTCGAGGACTGCGACCTGCGCGCCGCGACCGGCTGCGAGGTGGACGTGCTGAGCGACTCCGCGAACTGTGGGAGCTGTGCTCGAGCGTGCACGCGCTCCTCCGCGTGCGAGACGGGGTCGTGCCAGCCGCTGCCGCGGAACGGCTGGTCGACGAACGTCGCCGGCAGCTCCGACGATGTCGGGCTCGCGGTCGCGATCGACGCCGCGGGGAACGTGTACGCGGCGGGCCGCTTCGAGGGGACGCTCAGGCACGGCACCACGACCCTCCCGGACGCGAGCGCGACCGGCGGCTTCGTCGCGAGCTGGACGGCCGACGGCGCGCCGCGCTGGCTGGACGGGATCGGGGGCCCGGGCGAGCAGGC
>JALYRN010000344.1 GCA_030855295.1 Myxococcota bacterium
GATGCGAGGCGCGCTCGGGACGCTCGCGCTGAGCCTCGTCCTCGCGGCCGGCTGCGGCGGTGCGCCCCGCCCGAGCGAGCGAGCGCGCGTGCGCTTCGTGCTGCAGCCCGAGACGGCACGCGTCTACAGCGACGAGCGCTACGTCGGCTCGGCCCGCCGGCTCGCGGCGAGGCCCACCGAATTCCGCGTCGGCCCGCGCCGTTTCACGATCACGGCCGACGGCTACTTTCCGCACGACCTCGAGGTCGATCTGCCGGCGGGCACCACGACGATCGAGATCAGCCTGCGCCCGGTCCCGCCGTGAGCACGCGGTGAAGAAGCGAGGCCGCGTCGATCGTCGCCGCATCGAGCGCGACGTGAAGAAGCTCGGCGACGCGAGAGAGAAGCTCGCGAAGCTCTCCCCCGGCGGCGCCCCCGAGCGCCCGATCGACGTCGAGAGCGCGTCGATCGTCGAGTCGCGCGCGCTCGCGCTCGGCTGCGCGCGGTGCGAGGGCGAGCTCAAGATGGAAGATCACGCCGCCGTGCTCGGCCTCCGGAGAGTCCGCGCGCGCTGCAAGACCTGCGGCGCGACGCGCGAGGTCTGGCTGCGGATCGCCGAGCGCCTGCTCAGCTGATGATCACGATCGGCTCGCCCGCTCCGGTCGCTCCCGTACGCGCGCGGAGCGCGCTCCCGTACGCGCCCTACGGGGCGAGCACTCCTGTCGTCGATCGGCTCGCCCGCTCCGGTCGCTCCCGTACGCGCGCAGAGCGCGCTCCCGTACGCGCCCTACGGGGCGAGCACTCCTGCTTACGTCCGGCGGGCGCGGGAGAACATCACGCCGGCGCCGACCAGCATCGCGAGGCTCGCGAGGCAGCAGGTCGAGCCGCAGCAGCCGCCGCCCATCGAGAACTGCTCTTCTTCGTCGGCGCGCCGGTTGTAGAAGCTGGAGTCGTCGTAGCCGCCGTAGCTCGAGCCGCTGGTCTCGTAGTAGCGCGCCGAGTCGCGATGGCTCTCGGCCTCGCTGTAGAAGTACGCGGCGGCCGCGAACGGGACGCACGAGCTGAAGAGCATCAGCGCGCCGAACACACCGAGGAGGATCGCGGGCGTCTTCGACTTCGGCGCGGCCCCGGGCATGCCCTGCGGCATGCCGGGCGGGGGCGTCACCTGGCCGCCGGGGGCATGCCCGCCGGGCGCATGCGGGGCGGGCGTTCCCCAGCCCGGCGGAGGGGTTCCGGGAGGTCCGTGTTGGTCGGTCACGAGCGCCGTTCTCTCACCGAATGGCCGCGGAGAGCAAGCACCACCGGCCGGGGTGCCGGGCCGCGCGGCTGTGTCACCATGGCCCGCGCTTGTCGCCCCTGCGCGCGCTCCGCACCCGCATCCCCGACCGCAACCTGTGGGTCGTCTACGCGACGACGTGGGTGCTCGCGACGGCGTACGGCCTCGCGCTCGCGACCACGCCGCTGGTGCTGATCGCGCGCGACTTCGCCGACGGAGACATCGGCGCGACGGCGTCGTGGTTCGGCGCCGGCATCGTCTCGTTCGCGGTTCCGTCGGGGTGGATCATCCGGCGCTTCGGCGCGCGGCGGACGCTGGTGGTGTGCATCCTCGGGTACGCGTCGATGATCGCGCTCTTCCCGTATCTTCCGGAGCTCTGGCAGATCGGGATCAACCGCTACTTCGACGGCGCGTTCTCGGTCGGCGTGTGGGTCAGCTGCGAGACGCTGCTGCTGCTGCGCGCGCCCAAGGAGCACAAGGCGTTCGCGACGAGCCTCTACGCGATCGCGACCGGGCTCGGGTACTTCATCGGCGGCGGGATCTGCTGGGCGCTGGTGCGCGTGATCAGCCTGCAGCAGGTGTTCCTGATCGCCGCGTGCGTCGCCGCGCTCTCCAGCCTGATCGCGCTCTTCCGACTCGACGACGACCCGCCCGCCCTGCACGCCGAAGAGGAGCGCCACGGCGCCGCGAACCTGCGCGAGTGGATCGATCTCGGCTGGCGCATCAAGACCTCGAGCTTCGCGACCTTCTGCACCGGGTTCTTCCAGTCGTCGGTCGTGATCTTCCTGCCCGCGTACCTGCACTACGTGAAGGGCGTTCCGGAGAACGACACCACGCTCGTCACCGCGGTGTCCGCCGGCGGCATGCTCGTGATCTCGAACGTCGCGGGGCGGATCGGCGATCGGCGCGGTCACCTGTTCGTGCTGCGCGGGCTCGCGATCGTCGGCGTCGTCGTGCTGCTCTCGTTCGTGCCGCTGACGAGCTTCCCGGTGATGCTCGCGGCGGTGCTGATCGGCGGCGGCTGCCTGGCGTCGATCCCGCCGCTGAGCCTCGCGCTGCAGGGCGCGATCGCGAAGCCGACCGAGTACGCGCGGTCGAACTCGATCTTCAACGTCTTCTTCGCGACGGGCCTGCTGACGGGACCGTTCATCACCGGCCAGGTCTCGGAGACCGTCGGGCGCGAGGCGATCCTCTACGTGTTCGCGGCGCTGTGGATCGGGATGATCGTGCTCAGCGTGATCTTCCGGAAGGACGATCCCGCGACGCGACCTCGCCCCGTCGCGCTGCCGACCGAGCTGACGCCCGCGACGACCCCGCCGAGCGCCTGACGATCACGAGCCTGCGCTCCTGCCGCGCTCACGATCGCTCCGCGGATCGCTTCTCGACACGGGCGTCGCCGCGCGCCGCCTCGAAGATCGCGTCGAGCGCGCCGGACGTGAGCAGGTCGTCGCGCTGCGTGCCCTTCCAGAGCGGTACGCGGTTGAGGTAGCCGGCGCGCGCGATCGTGTGGGCCGCGACCGGCGCGGTCATCACGACGAACGCCATCAGCAGCAGCGCGAGCACGGTCACCTCGCCGCGCTGCAGCGAGAGCGCGACGGCGCCGACGATCCCGACCAGACCGACCGCGCCCGCCTTGGTCGCCGCCTGCATGCGCGTGAAGAGATCGGGCAGCCGCAGCACGCCGATCGCGGCGATCAGCATGAACAGCGCGCCGCCGAGCACCAGCGCCGAGACGATCCACTCGCGGACGATGGCCATCAGCGCAGCGCCCTTCGCTCGATGTACCGCGCGAACGCGATCGTCCCGAGGAACGCGAGCAGCGCGACCACCAGCGCCGGCCCGAGCAGCTGGACCTCGCGCGTCGCGAGCGCGCGCAGCGCGGCGAATCCGACCGCGAGATAGGTCGCGAGGTCGAGGGCCACCACGCGATCGGCGGTGGTGGGCCCGCGGCGCAGGCGCACCAGGCAGATGAAGAGACCGAGGAGGATCATCGCGGTCGCGACCTCGATCGCGATGGGGAGCGGGTGCGTGAGGTCGAGGTCCATCACCGCAGCAGCTCCATCACGCGGCGCTCGTAGCCGACCTTCACGTGCGCGATCGTCGCGTCGGGATCGTCGACGTACATGAAGTGCACGAAGAGCACGCGGCGATCGGTCGAGAGCTCGAGCGCGAGGCTGCCGGGCGTCAGCGAGATCAGGTTCGCGAGCAGCGTGATCTCCGCGTCTTCGCTGACCTCGAGCGGCACGCCGAGCACCGCCGGGCGCATGTGATGGGTGGGGGTCAGCACGTCGTACGCGACGCGCAGCGCGGACGCGAAGAGCTCGCGCGCGAAGAAGAACGCGAACTCCGCGAGCTTTCGCAGCTTCGAGAAGTAGCGAGAGGTCGCGGCGCCGCCGGGTGGGACGCTCATCGCGAGGTGGCCGAGCACGAAGCCGACCAGCAGGTTCAGCGCCGTCAGCTCGCCGGTCACCGCGCACCATGCGAGCGCGAGCACGAGCGTCCACACGAGCGACTTCATCGCTCGTCGCTTCCCATCGAGGCTTCGGCGGCGCGGACCACCGTCGCGACATAGGCACGGCGGTCGAGGATCTCGGCGGCGGCCCGGAACGACAGCTCCAGCGCGGGCTGCGCGAACACGGTCAGCGCGAGGTTCATGATCACGATCGCGGCGAGCGGCATCAGCATCGTGCGCGGCGTGCGGGCCTCGATCGGCTCGGCCGCCGCGCCCTCGGGCAAGGGCGCCCAGAACGCCTGCAGCCAGATCTTCGTCATCGAGTAGAGCGTCAGCAGGCTGACCACGAGCGCGGCGATCGTCAGCGCCCACGCGTCCTGCTCGATCGCGGCGCGCACCAGCACGAGCTTGCCGAAGAAGCCCGCGAACGGAGGGATGCCCGCGAGCGACAGCGCCGGCACCAGGAAGAGCGCGGCGAGCAGCGGGCTGCCGCGCGCCAGACCACCGAGCCGCGCCAGCTCGCCGGTGCCGCGCGCCCTCTCGATCACGCCCGCGACCAGGAAGAGCGCGGACTTCGCGAAGATGTTGTGGACGACGAAGAAGATCGCGCCGCCCACGCCGATCGTCGTCGCGAGCCCGAGGCCCATCACCATGTAGCCGATCTGGCTGACGATGTGGAACGAGAGGATCCGCCGCACGTCGGTCTGCGCGGCGGCGCCGAGCACGCCAGTGATCATCGTCAGCGCGGCGACCGTCAGCAGCACCTCGCGATCGAACGCGATGTCGGCGCCGAACACGACGATCGACACGCGGATCATCGCGTAGACGCCGACCTTCGTGAGCAGTCCCGAGAAGAGCGCGGACACCGCCGCGGGCGGCGTGTGATAGGAGGCCGGCAGCCAGAAGAAGAACGGGAAGAGCGCGGCCTTGATGCCGAACGCGCAGAGCAGCAGCAGCGCCGCCGCCGAGAGCGGGCCGTGCACCGGCGCCGCGGCGAGGCGCGCCGACATCGCCGCGAAGCCGAGCGTCCCGGTCATGCCGTAGAGGAGCCCCACCGCCGCCAGGAGCAGCGCCGACGCGACGAGGTTCAGCGTCACGTACTTGATCGCGCCCTCGAGCTGCGCGCGCTCGCCGCCCAGCGCCATCAGCACGAACGACGCGATCAGCTGCACCTCGATCCACACGAAGAGGTTGAACAGATCGCCGGTGAGGAAGGCGCCCGCCGAGCCCGCGAGCACGAGCTGCAGCAGAGGATGGAAGCCGAACGCAGTGCGGCGCGCGTCGATCGCGCCGAGCGAGTAGATCGTGACGATCAAGCCGAGCAGCGACGCGGCGGCGAGCATCGAGCACGCGAGCAGATCGGCGACCAGCGAGATGCCGTAGGGCGTGGGCCACGCCCCGACCTGCGTCACGACGATGCCGTGCGCGCTCACGTGCGCGAGGAGCGCGAGCGACGCCACCGCGAGCGCGGCCGACGCGACGACCGAGATCCACCGCTGCAGGTGCGACGAGCGCCACGCGACCAGCGCGCCGGCTGCGCCCAGCAGAGGGATGACGAGCGGGAGCGCGACGAGATCGCTCATCGATCGGTGGTCTTCAGCTTGTCGAGGTCATCGCTCCCCACCGCCTTGTGCGTGCGATGCACCAGCGCGACCGCGAACGCGACCACGCCGAAGCCGATCACGATCGCGGTCAGCACGAGCGCCTGCGGCATGGGATCGGCCACCGCGCCGATCGGCGCATCGAGGCCCTCGGGCACGATCGGCGGGCTGCGCCGGTGGGGCCCCGACGCCGTGAACAGGAGCAGGTTCGCCGCGTGCCCCAGCAGCGAGAGCCCGATCAGCAGCTTCACCATGCTGCGGCGGAGCATCAGGTACATCGCGCACGCGAAGAGAGCACCGACGACCACGGCGAGCAGCGCGTGCATCACTCACGCCCCAGCGTGAGCACGATCGTCAGCGAGCTGCCGAGCACCAGCAGGTACACGCCGAGATCGAAGATCAACGGGGTGCCGAACGTGAGCGCGCCATAGGTGCCGAGCGACACCGTCGCCCACTCGGCGTGCAGCAGCGGATCGCCGAACACCAGCGGCGCCGTCGCGGTCAGCGTGGCGATCGCGAGGCCGAGCGCGGCGATCGCGCGGGTGTCGAGGCGCAGCGCGCGACGCGCCGAGTCGTTGCCGAACGCGAGCGCGTGCAGGACGATCGCGGCCGCCGCCGAGAGCCCGCCGACGAAGCCGCCGCCTGGATGATCGTGCCCCCGGAGCAACAGTGCGAAGGAGAAGAAGAGGATCACCGGCTGTAGGAGCCGCGTCGACGTCTGGAGGATCGTCGACCTCACGGCGCCTTCCCGTCCCCCGCGGCGTCACGGGCGTGACCCCGACCCAGGCGCAGCCGCAGGAGCGCGAGCACCCCGAACGCGGCGGTGCCGAGCACGACGACCTCGCCGAGGGTGTCCAGGCTGCGGAAGTCCGTGAGGATGACGTTGACGACGTTGCGGCCGTGCCCCTGCGGGACGCTCTCCGCGAGGAACCAGTCGGACACCGGATGCTCGGGGACGATGCTCGCGGCCGCGAGCACGAGCACCGTGACGAGCGCGCCGAGCACCGTCGCGACCAGCGCGTCGCGCACGCGCGTGCGCGTCGGCGACAGCCGAGCGAAGTGCGGCAGGTGATAGAACGCGAGCACGAACACGACGACGCTGAGCGCCTCGACCGCGAACTGCGTCATCGCGAGATCGGGCGCGCCCAGATCCAAGAAAATCAGCGCGACGCCGAACCCGACGATCCCGGTCGCCGCGATCGCCTCGAAGCGAGAGGTCGCGCGCGTCGCGACGATCGCCGCGGCGATCACGAGCGCGCCCAGCGCGGTGTCGCGGAACGTGAGGTCGTCGAGCGTGCCCTCGAGGTCGAGCACCGGCCCCGAGGTGAGCGTCAGCGCGACGGCGATCACCACCGCGCAGACGGTCACGAGCAGATAGGTGCGCAGCACGCCGTTCTGGAGCACGCGCGTCTGGATCGCGGCGATCGTCGCGAGCGCGCGCATCGCTGCCTCGTACCCCGCCGCGGGGCGCAGACGGAGCGTGCCGGCGACCCAGCTGCCGGCGCGTCGCAGCGGCGCGCGCACGACGAAGAGCAGCGCGACCGCGGCGAGCGTCGCGAGGCTCAGCACGACCTCTTTTCCGAACCCGTGGAAGCCCACCGCCGACGCCGGCACCTCGGTGGT
>JALYRN010000345.1 GCA_030855295.1 Myxococcota bacterium
AGTCCACGCCGCGTCGGTGCAGGGCGGCGCCGCGACGTCGAGCGTCGGCAGCACGACGAAGAACAGCGCCTGGCAGTACGCGCCCTCGACGCCGGCGGCGAGCAGCGCGATGAGGAGCACGGCGATCGCGAGCATCGCGGCGCCTGCGAGCGCGGCGCGATCGGGCAGGTCGTGCGCCGCCGGTTGCATCCGCACGCGCGCGACCCCGACGGCGAACATGCCGCCGAACGCGACGCCGCAGCACGCGCCGAGGAACGCCGCGATCGCCGTGACGATCAGGAAGCCGCCGAGGCCATCGAACGAGAACCCGCGCGACGCGATCGACACCACGACCCAGGGCGCGAACACGAGGATCGGGTAGAGCGCGCCGGCGAGCGTCGCGCGCGCGACCACGTTCCAGCCGGGTGCATCGAGCGCGGAGCCGACCGCTCGACCGCCGAGGAGCGCGGCCACTCCGCTCGCCCACAGCGCCCAGAGCGCGAGCTCCGCGCTCGGCTCGAGCCGGCCGTACGGGACCGCGCCCAGGAAGACGAACGCGAGCACCAGCGGTGCGAGCACGCCCGACGCGAGCGCGGACGCGCCGACCAGCATCTTGCGCGCCGACGACGTGAGCGCGCGTGGATCCGCCAGCGGCGACGAGAGCGGCATGCGACCAGCGAACATACGTCGGGCTGCGGGAGCTTCCACCCGCGGCGCTACCACGACGCGCTCGCGCCGCCGCCCCCGAAGCCGCCGCCGCGGCCGGAGGAGGAGGAGCTCGACGAGCTCGACGACGATGCGCCGGACGAGGACGACGCGCGGTGCGGCGACGCATACGACCGGCTCGACGACGAGCCGCCGCCGGCAGCGCCGCTCACACCTCCGAGCACGGCCAGCGCCGTCGCGAACCCGAAGATCAAGAGGATCGCCGCCTGCTCGCTGCCGAGGAGCATCCCGGCGCCGCCGGTGACGAACAGCACCGCGGGGGCGACCACGATCGCGAAGCCGGCCCAGCGCGAGAGCGCGCTCGAGAACGTGCGCGTCCACCGGTCGACCCCAGCGAACACGGGAAGGAGCGCGAGCGCGCTGCCGAAGAACGCGAGCGGCTCGGCGGTCGCGGGGCCACGCAGGCCGGCGTAGAGCCAGGAGAGCAGCGCGGCGATGAGGAGGAGCGCCCCCGCGAGCACCGCCCACCCGCGGTGTGGCGTCGGCCAGGCGAGCCCGCGCTCGAGCCGTCGGTCCTTCCGCCGCGGCGACGTGAGCAGGAAGGCGAGCACGCAGAGCACGGCCGCGAGCACGAACGGTGCGCCCGTCAGGAGGCCCGGCGCGGGCCGTCCGATGGCGCCGCCGTCGAAGACGCTCGTGCTCGTGCGCGGCAGCTCGCGCGCGACCTCGTCGATCGCGAGCGCGATCGAGCCCTCGGTGTCGCCGGCGCGAAGTGGGTCGCGCATCCGATCGAGGATCGTCAGCGCCTCCGCGTCGGTGATCCGGGCCTCGAGCCCGTAGCCGACCTCGAGGCGCATGCGCCGATCGGCGAGCGCGAGCGTCAGGAGCAAACCGTCGTCGCGCTCCTCGCTGCCGCCCTGCCACGCCTCGGAGACGCGGAGCGAGTAGTCCTCGATCGGCTCGTCGCCGGTCGTCCACACCACGAGCACCGCCATCTGCGCGCCGGTGCTCTCGCGAAGGAGGTCGAGATGCGACGACAGCGCGTCGATCGACTCGGTCGACAGCGTGTGCGTCGTGTCGACGACCGGACGATCGATCGCGGGCGGCGCGGGCACGCCCACCGGCGTCACGAGCGCCGGCGTGGCGCTGCCCACCTCGCGCGCGCACGCGCTCGCGAGCACCGCCGATGCCGCGAGCCCCAGGACCGCGACCAGCCTCGTCATTCGCACATCGTACGACGAGCGGACGGAAGGGCCCCGACCGACCTCACATCAGGGTGCGGTCCGCTCGACGGAACGACCGTCGTCGGCACGGTCAGGCGCCGGTCGGCAGCGCGCGGCGATCGAGCACCTGTCGGACGGCGTGGCGCACCGCGTCGATGCGGAAGGGCTTCTCGACGAGCGGGTTCGACACACGCGCGAGCAGCTCGCGGGCGCGATCGGTGTACGCGCCGCCGCTCATCAGGATCATGCGGCGCTCGATGCCGGGGCGCGCGCCCACGAGGTGCTCGTAGACGTCGATGCCCGTGAGGTCGTCCATCATCAGATCACAGAGCACGACGTCGAAGCGATCGTCGGACACGAGGAGCTCGATCGCCTCGCGGCCGCTGTGCGCGCGCACGACGTCGTGATCCCACAGCACGTCCGCGAGCACGTGCGTGATCGCTTCTTGATCGTCGACCACCAGGATGCGCGCCCGCGCACCTGCCGGCTCCGCGCCGGGCGACACCGAGGGCGGCTCGCCCCGCGCGCGCTCGCCTCCGACCTCGGCCAGCGGGAGCAGCACGCGGAACCGCGTCCCGCCGCCGGCGCGGGGCTCGACCTCGATGCGGCCGCCCATCGAGGTCACGACGTGGTGGCTGATCGAGAGGCCGAGCCCGGTGCCGGCACCCGGGCTCTTCGTCGTGAAGAACGGCTCGAAGAGCCGCTCGCGCACGTCGGCCGCGATGCCGATGCCGGTGTCCTCCACCTCGACGATCGCCAGCGCCGGATGGAGCGCGTCAGCAGCGCGGAACGACGTCCGGAGGCGAACCTCGTTGTCCTGCACCGCGCCCTCGGGGATCGCCTGCGCCGCGTTGACGATCAGGTTCAGGAACGCCTGACCGACGCGTCCCTCGTTGCCGAGCACCGCGAGCGGCGTGGCCGCGTCCGCTTCGCCGTCACCCCGCAGGTACTCCTTCACGAGGCGCGCCCGGTGTCGCAGCTCGTGCGCCGCCATGTCCGCGCACACGTCGAGCGCGCGGTGCAGCTCGACGGGCGCCGGAGGATCGACGTCGTCGCGCGCGAGCGTCTTCAGATCGCGCACGATCGTCCGCACGCGCTCCGCGCCGTCGGCGATCGCGCCGACGCGCTCCTGCAGGCGACCGAGAGTGCCCACGTCGAGCGTGCCGGTGAGCGCGCGCAGCTCGCGCTCGACGAGCTGGAGGTTGCCGATCATCCACGCGAGCGGGTTGTTGATCTCGTGGCCCACCGACGCCGCGAGCCGACCGAGCGACACGAGCCGATCCGAGGTGAGCAGGCGCGCCTCCATGCGCTTGCGCTCGGTGACGTCTCGCGCGATCGCGAGCGATGCACCTGCGCCCTCGTACTCGACCGGCATCGCCGCGAGCTCGACGTCGATCGCGACGCCGTCGCGTCGCACCAAGCGCTCGGCGCGGAAGGTCGCGGCCTCGGGCGCGGTCCCGCGGCACAGCCGCTCCTCCACGGCGTCGCGGTCGGCGGGATGCACGAGCTCCATCGGCCGCAAGCCCTGGAGGCCCGTGCTCGGCTCGAGCCCCATCAGCGCGATGGCCGCGGGGTTCGCGTAGAGGATCTCGCCGTCGCGGTGCACCAGCACCGCCTCGGGCAGGCTCTCGATCAGCGTGCGGAAGCCCGCCTCGGAGCGGCGCAGCGCCTCGTCGGCGGCGACGCGCTCCGAGATGTCCCGCGCGACGACGTACGTCGCGCCGCGCTCGCCGATCGCGAACGAGCCGCACACGAGCTCGACCGGGAACACCGTGCCGTCGCGCTTCTTGTGCCAGCGCAGGTCGTGTCGGCCCGGTCCGTACCCGGGGCTCGGCGCGAGGCGCGCGGGGTCGGGATCGGTCTTGACGTCGCGCGGCGTCATCGTCAGCGCCTCGTCGCGCGTGTAGCCGTAGAGCGCGCACCAGGCGTCGTTGACGTCGAGGAAGCGCTTCGTCTCGGCGTCGATCAGCGACATCGCGTCGCGCTCGCGCGCGAAGACGAGGTGGTACGTGTGCTCACTCTCGAGGAGCGCGCGCACGATCTCGCCGAGCCCCGCGCTGCGCTCCGCGCCGGGGACCTCGAAATCGGTGGGTTCGCTTCGTAGAAAGCTCAGAGGTCGCACGCCCTTCACTGCCGCGGCCTGGAGCGTAGCGCAACCGCGGGCGACACGGCCTTCAGCCGCCGTCGAGCGTGGGATCGTCGTCCGACGGCAGACCAGCGTCGTCGAGGTCGTCCTCGCCGGGCTCGACGCCGGCATCGCCGATGCCGCCGGCGCCCGAGCCGAGGCGCCGGGCGCGGCAGCCCTGCGTGGGATCGCACCACTCCCGGCGCTCGCACCGCGCGTCGTCGCCGAGCGCGACACAGACGCCGTCTCGGCAGCTGCCGGTCGCGCACTCGACCTCCACCGCGCACTGCGCGTCGTCGTCGCACATCGCCGGCGGGCACTCGGGCTCGGTGCCGTCGACGCAGGTCGGAGCGCCGCACTGCCCGAGCACGCACGTCTCGTCGAGCTCGAGCTCGCAGCCGATGTCGACGCACGCCCGGGGTACGTCGACGAGCAGCTCGCGATCGGCGAGGTGCTCGATCACGACGTCACGCGTCGCGACCAGCGCGTCGCCGAGATAGAAGCTGACCCGTGCGTGGCGCTCGGCGATCGGCGCGAGCGCGCGGTCGTAGACGACGATGCCCTCGGCGAGCGAGTCGCGGCGTCCGATCGACACGCTCGCCGCGACCCCGATGCCGACGAGCTCGACGTCGATGCGGTCCACCTCCTCGCGCGGCGCGAGATCACTCCGCGCCACGATGACGAGCCGTGGGTCCTCGGAGCGACATGCTGACATCAGGAGCGCGACCGCGATCGCCGCGCACACGAGGGAGAATCGAGCGGAACAAAGAGACGAGCGATGCATGCGGGCGCTCCAGAGCAGGCGCCGTGCCGCGCGCCATGCGGGGCTACCGGAGCGCGAAGCTCATCGCCTGCGTGGGCGTCGTCAGCCAGAGCGCGTCGGGCCCGGCCCAGAGATGCACGCGCGAGCCCAGCCACGGAGCGGCGGGGACCGTGCGGTCCGAGCCGAGCGCGACGACGTCCGCGAAGTAGTTCCAAGCCCAGGTCTCGGTGCCGCCGGTCACGAGCCCCGCGATCGAGCCGAGCGCCCCGATCTCGACCTCGGACCACTCCGTTCCGTCGAAGTGCCTCAACCTCTGCGCGGTCGTGCGAGTGGTCTCCGCCTCGGTCATGAGCATCCAGATGTCCGTCGCGCTCGAGCCCGCCACGTCCGTGACGTGCCACTCGATCGGCACCTCGTAGACCACCGTCCACGCTCCGTCGAACACGAGCACGGCGTCCTGCGTGCGCGCCAGCGCTGCGCCGTCGCCGATCGCGTCGACGATCGCTCGACCGCTCGCGTGCTCGATCGGCAGCGGGACGGAGGCGAAGCGGCTTCCGTCGTAGTGCAGCGGTCCGCGGTCGGTCGTGAGCCACACGTCGCGGGGGCCCGCGCCGTCGATCGCGAACACCGGCTCGTCGAGCAGCGTCGTCCATCGCGACCCGTCGTAGTGCTCGAGGCGCCACTCCGTGCTCGGCCGCGTCCGGTACACGTCGGTCGGCCCGCTGCCCCACGCGCTCGACGTGTCCTCGCCGGCCCACATCGCCGGCGGCATCGTGTCCCACAGCCCGGCCTCTCGAGTGCCGGTCACGTCCTGCTCGAGCACGCGCTCCCAGACCTCGCCGCGATCGAAGTAGACCCGCCCGTGGCCGAAGCACCACCTGTGCGCCTCGTCGAGGCGATAGACGTGCTCGCAGCCCAGCGATGATCGCATCGCGGCGTCGCGCTCCCGGTCCGACCCTGCGATCTCGACCTCCGCGACCGACGGCTGCCAGCTCGTGCCGTCCCAATCGAAGCTCCCCTGCGCGATCACCCGCACTCGGTCGCCGACCCGCAGCAGGCGGGGCAACCAGAACTGGTCGGGGATGCGCTCGCCGACGAGCTGCCAGCTCGCCCCGTCGTAGCGCCGCACCTCGAGGCCGGCGACGAGACCGCTCGGATCGCTCTCGTTGCACGCGAGCCCCGCCGACCACACCTCCCCGTCGTCGAGCACGAGGTAGTCCGTGCCGACGCAGTACGGGTAGGGCTCCATCGGCTGGACCCAGCGATCCGACTCGCGACGCAGCACGCGCGACGAGAAGTCGCCCGTGCGCGCCCAGACGGAGCCGTCGGGCGCGGCCCACACGCGCTCGATCGGTCCGTCGGCCGCAGCCACGCGCCACGTGGCTCCGTCGAAGTGCCACGCGAGCCCGTCGCCGTCGGTCGCCCACGCGTCGATGTCGCTGCGGGCCCACGCGGAGTACAGCGTCGCGCCGGTCGGCACCGGCATCGCGACCCACGCCTCGTCCGACCACGAGTAGAAGGAGCCCTCGGCGCCGAAGGCGTAGGCGGTGCCACGCTCGCGATCACCGTCGATCCGGAGCGGGAGCCCACGCTCCCAGCACCAGGCGCCGGGCGCGCAGCCGGCGCTCCCGACCGACTCGATCGGCGTGCGCTCGACGGAGCGCGCGCAACCGGCGAGGAGAACCAGGCAAGCGATCGAGAGTGTTCTCATGAGAACGGGATCCCATGCCGCTGCCTTAATGACCGGCTTAAACCTGCGTCGTCCTCCGCCCATCGACGGTACGACGTCGGCACGATCGGCGAGCTCGAGCTGCGCGCCACGACCCGCCGCGCGATCCTGGCGATGGTGGCCGCGCGACGCGCTACGCTGATCCCGCGCGTCACGGACGCCGCCGCAGGTGCATGAAGCTCGTCGTCGCAGACCGGCGCGCCGCGATGGCAGCGCTCACGATCGTGTTCGCCGCATGCGGCGGTGAGCCGCCGGAGGGCGCGTCCGATGCCGCCGTCGATCCGCCGAGCGTCGAGCCCGCGCCGCCGCTCCTGACGCCGTGCCCGGAAGGATGGCGGATGCTCGACGCCCACGGTCTCGCCGCGTGCGAGCCATGGCCGGACGATGGCGCAGCGCCGTGCCCAGAAGGACAGCATCGCCCGCCGGGCGCGGCGGCCTGCGC
>JALYRN010001272.1 GCA_030855295.1 Myxococcota bacterium
GCGCCACGGCGCGCGCGACGATCGCGCGCACGTCGTCGGCGAGGGCGGGGCTCAGCGGCAGCTCGCCGCCCGACATCAGCGTCGCGACGTCGCCCTCGTCGCCGATCGCGCTGCGCCCGGTGAGCAGCGCGTGCAGCGTGCAGCCGAGCGCGAACACGTCGGCGCGCCGATCGATGTCGGCGCCGAGCATCTGCTCGGGCGCCATGAACGCCATCTTGCCCTTCGTCACGCCGGCGCTCGTGCGCTCGAGGCGATCGCGCGCCTTCGCGATGCCGAAGTCGCCGAGCTTCACCGCGCCGCTCTGCGCGACGAGCACGTTGCCGGGGCTCACGTCGCGATGGACGATCTCGAGCGGCGTGCCATCCGCGCCGCGTGCCTCGTGCGCCGCCGCCAGAGCGCGCGCGACCTCGCCCGCGATGTGCAGCGCGACGAGCTCGGGCATCGGCTGCGAGCGCTCGCGCGACAGCTCGAGCAGCGTCGCGACGTCGGCGCCCTCGACGAGCTCCATCGCCAGCCACGGCACCCCCTCGTGCTCGCCGCTCGCGAGGACGCGCACGATGCCCGGATGGTCGAGCGCCGCGGCGATCCGCGCCTCGTCGAGGAACATGCGATGGAAGCGCGCATCGCCCGCGTGCTCGGCGAGGACGCGCTTGAGCGCGACCCGCGCACCCGAAGCGTCCTCTGCGAGCAGCACCTCGGCCATGCCGCCGCGGCCGAGCCGGCGCAGGACGCGATGCGGCGCCCACGACATCGTCCTCACGCTATCACGGCGCTGTCACCGCGCGAGGCCGAGGTTCGCGCAGGCCTGGACCACCTCGAACCCGCAGACCGCGCCTGCCGTGACCGGATCGAAGTCGAGATCGATCCTCGAGCTGCCCTCGAGCGTGACCGGGCACGCATAGCCGCAGCCGAGCAGCAGATCGGGATCGAAAGGGAGCAGCTCGCCCGTCGGTGCGTCGCTCGGACACGGAGCCGCCGCGTCGTCCGCGAGCAGGATCGTGATGCGCGGCAGCACCACGCCCTCGGGGCCGTCCGCGAGGATCTGCGGCGTGCCCTCGACGAAGTGCGAGAGCAAGAGCTCGTCGAAGCTCTCCGCAGGGAGATCCGAGAACGAAGCGCGCGGCACCCGAAGGCACGCGCGGTGCTCGGGGAGCGCGGCGCACCCGAGCGCTTCGCAGTCGGCGACGAGCTCGGTCGGACTGCAGGTCCCGCGATCGATCGTGCGCAGGAAGTCGAAGACCAGGAGCACATCGCGCGCGCGATGCTCGGGCGCGAGCGCACGTCGGTACAGCGGCACGCCCGCCGGGTCGTTGCACGCGAGCGGCGCCGCGGTGTCGATGTGGAGATACACGGGCTCGGTGACGACGCATCCGCCGATCACCGTCGCCGTCGCGATCGCCATCGCGAGCGCGGTCTGGCCGGCGCGGCGCGAGCGCATGCACGACGAGGTGCTCACGGGCGGGACCTCCCCACGACGAAGACGGGATGCTGCACGTCGGGCTGGTACAGCACGATCGCCGTGATGCCCGCGGCGAGCGCGGCGGCACCGATCGCCGCCGCCCAGAAGAGCGGCTCCTCGTAGAGCGGCCGCGGCGGCACCAGCCCCGCCTGGACCAGCAGATCGCGCAGCGTCGCGCGCGTGGTCTCTGCGATCTCCTCGGCGCCCGCGAGCCGCTCGATGCGTCGCGGCCGCGCGCCGTCGATCGCGAGCGACGCACGCAAGCGCAGGCCGTCTTCCTCGGGCTCGCCGATGAGCAGCGCGACCCGACGATCTCGCACCGCGCTCTGCAGGAGGCGGAGCGACGCCCACGTCTCGATGCCCTCTCCGTGTCGGGCCCGCCACTGCGCCGCCGCGATCTCCGGGGACGCGGGCTCGAGGTCGACCGCGAGCTCGACGGGCTCGCCCGCCTCGGCGCGGACGACGCGATGCGCATCCTCGCGCGCGTCGAGCGAGAGCGAGACGACGTGCTCACCGGGCGCGAGCTCGAGCGCGCAGGGAGCCCGACACGCCACCGGGTTTCCGTCGACGCGCACCCGCGCGCCCGGCGGGCGCGAGCGCACCT
>JALYRN010001273.1 GCA_030855295.1 Myxococcota bacterium
GGGCACCGCCGCGACCCTGGCCGGCGCGCCGCGGGTCGATGCGCCGGCTGCCTCCGATCGGACGTCGCCGCCGGGCGGACGCTATCGCATCGAGGGCGAGCTCGGACGCGGCGGCATGGGCGTCGTCCACCGTGCGCGCGACGTCGTGCTCGATCGCGTCGTCGCGCTGAAGGAGCTCCCTCCCGCGCTCCGCAGCACGGCCGGGCTCGCCGAGCGGTTCCGCACCGAGGCCCGGGTGCTCGCGCGGCTCACGCACCCCGGCATCGTGCAGATCTTCGACCTCGTCGAGGACGACGCCGGCATGTGGATGGCGATGGAGCTGGTGCCGGGCGGCAGCCTCGACGAGCGCATCGCGGGCCGACCGCTCCCGGTCGCCGACGTGCTCGCGCTCGGTCGTCGCATGGCCGAGGCGATGGCGTACGCGCACGCGCAGGGCGTCGTCCATCGCGACTTCAAGCCGCACAACGTGCTGCTCACGCCCGACGGCGATCCGAAGGTCACGGACTTCGGCCTCGCGAAGCTCGCGCAGGGCCCCGCGCTCACGCAGCAGGGCATGGTGCTCGGCTCGCCGGCCTACATGAGCCCCGAGCAGGCGTCCGGGCGAGAGGCCGACGCGCGCAGCGACGTGTACGCGCTCGGTGCGACGTTCTTCGAGATGGTGACCGGGCGCCCGCCGTTCTCCGGCGACACCACCAGCGTGCTGATGCAGCACATCACGCAGCCGCCGCCAGTCCCGAGCGCGACCGGCGCGGAGGACATCCCCGAGCCGCTCGAGCGGCTGATCCTCCGCATGCTCGCGAAGGGTCCCGGCGACCGCCCCGCCGACATGCACGCGGTCGCGCGCGAGCTCGACGCGATCGCGTCCAGCACGGCGCGCGACGCCACTGCGTGAGCGTGCGCGGCGCGCGCGCCTGCGTCAGCGCCACGCCCGGACCCAATTCTCGACGGCGCCTGTTCCTCGAGGAGGCGCTCGAGACCTCCTGCCTGCCGCCTCAGCGATTGCAGACGAGGGTGCGGAAGAAGAGCGGGCCTCGCGGATCGTCCGCGCGCCAGAGCTGGCCGCCGAAGCTGCTGCCCTCCGCGAGCACGATGCGGTGATCGCGCCCGCGCTCGGGCGGAGGAGCGATGGTGCGCACGCCCGCGCCGTTCAGCGGGATGTAGACGATCGTGCCGTCCACCAGCGGGAAGATCGCCTCGGTCTCGTTGGTGACGAGCATCACGTCGTCGGCGATCCGTGGCGCGAGCTCGGTCAGATCGACGATCGTCGCGATGCGGATCACGTCGCCGTCGAGCCACACCCGATCGAGCGAGGCGCGGTCCGCGGCGCGCACGATCGCGACCGCGCCCGCGATCAAGCGGTCGGACGCGAGCGCGGGCGTCGCGTCGACTCGCTCGCGCAGACCGGCCGCCGAGACCGTGCTGCCGTCCTCACGAATTGCCAGCGCCGAGAGCGCGCCGGTCGGCGCATCGAGCCACGCCGCGATGATCGTCCGATCACGGCCCCGCGCGACGGCGACGTCGGCGGCGGTGAGCGGCAGTGTCGCGAGCCGCCGCGCCGTGGAGCCCGACTCGTCGCCGATCGCGAAGAGGTCGCGGATCGTCGTGACCGCGATCTCGTCGCGACCGAGCGCGTGCGCGCGGCACGCGACCTCCGCGATCCGCTCGGCGCGCTCGAGCTCGTGCGCGACGCCGAGCCAGCGCACCTCGCACGCGGTCGTCTCGGACACGACCTCGAGCCAGCCGTCGCGCCGCGCGAACGAGAAGCGATTGCGCAATGCCGGCTCGCGCTCCGTCGCGACCTCGGCGCGCAGGAGCGGCGGGTCGGCCAGCACGATCTCGGAGATCGGATCGGCCCACCCGTCGTCTCGACGCGGGCGGACCGCGACGAGCTCCCTCATGGCGCTCGCGGCCGCGGCGACGTCGTCGATCGGTCGCTCGCGATCTCCCGTGAACGCGAACGCGAGCGCCCGGCCTGCGGTCCAGCGGCACGGCAGGGTGTCGATGCGCGCGTCGATGCCGACCGAGCCGGCGTCGCGCGGCGCCGCGGGCTCGACCTCGAGGC
>JALYRN010001274.1 GCA_030855295.1 Myxococcota bacterium
CGTCACCAGCGTGCTCACCGCGCAGGCGCGCACGCTGGCGGGCGCCGAGGATGAAATCGCGCCCACGCGAAAGCGTTTCGCACGAACGCGAACGGCGCCGCCGCGCGCGAAGCGCTAGCTCTCCCTCGTCGCGGCGGAGGACGTCGCGCGCAGCAGGGGGAGGTCGTCGTGCACGTCGTCATCACCGGAGCATCGTCGGGGATCGGAGCCGCGATCGCGCGCGAGCTGGGGCAGGCGCCCGAGGCCCGGGTCTCGCTGGTCGCGCGCCGTCGCGCGCCGATGGAGCGGCTCGCCGCCGAGCTCGGCATCCCCACGCACGTCATCTCGCGCGACCTGTCGGATCTGACGGAGGCCGATCGCACGCTCGACGAGGCCGAGGCGGCGCACGGGCCGATCGACGTGCTCGTCAACAACGCGGGCGTGCAGGTGCTCGGCGCGACGCACCGGATCGATCTCGACGAGGCGGACGCGTCGGTGCGCCTCAACCTGCTGGCGCCGCTGCGCATGACCGCGCGCGTGCTGCGCGGGATGCGCGCGCGGGGCGAGGGCACCGTCGTGCAGGTCGCGTCGATGGCGGCGATCGCGCCGACGCCGGGGATGACCTGGTACAACGCGTCGAAGGCGGGCCTCGCCGCGTCGTCGGAGGCGCTCCGCAGCGAGCTGCGCGGCACCGGCGTGCACGTGATGACGGTCTATCCCGGGATCATCGCGGAGACCGACATGGCGCAGACCGCCCTCGCGCGCTTCCCGCAGACGCTCGCGGTGCGCATGCAGCCGACCGGCACCGCGGCCGAGCTCGCGCGTCTGGTGCGGCGCGGCATCGAGCGACGCCACGCGCGCGTCGTCTATCCGCGCGTCTACGCGCCCGCGCGCTGGTTCATCCCGCTGGTCGGGATGGTCGTCGATCGCTGGAGCCCGCGCCTCGGAGACGCCGCGTGATCCGCTCGATGGCGGACGTGGTGGTGGTGGTCGCGATCGCGGTCTACGGCGTCGTGGGCCTGCTCGGGATCGTGTCGCCGCCGTTCGAATTCACGCACGTGGTGCCGACCGACTTCGACCGGCTCGGCGACGCGGGCGTGACGGTGCTCAACCAGATCCGCTTCTTCAAGGGCCTCGAGCTCGCAGCGGCGGCGTGGATGCTCGCGATGCGCCGCGAGCTCTTCGTCCACCGCGGCGCCACCCTCGCGCTCTGCGTCACGCTGGGCGCGACCGTCACCGGCCGGCTCGCGTCCGTGCTCGCCGACGGCGTCCCGCACCCCCTCTTCGTCGCGCTGATCGGCTTCGAGCTCCTCGGCTTCGCCGTCGTCGCGCTCGCATCGGCGCAAGCGCTCACCGGACGCGCGGCGGCGACGAAGCGCGTGCTCGCCTCGAGCTGACGCGCGCTACGGCGCGGTGCCGACGTCGCCGAGCGACGCGAGGCACGCGTCGAGCATCCCGCGTCGTCGCTCGGAGCGTCAGCGCTCGCGGTCGATCGGGAGCGCGAGGCGCTGGGTCGGCTCGGAGAACGTGGTGTCCTCGACGGTGTAGTGGATCTGGCGGCCGTCCTTCTCGCCGACGCAGGCGCCCTCTTCGGCGAGCGACTTCAGGGCGTCCTGCACCGCGCGCACCGACTGGCCCATGCGGCGCGCGGTCTCCGAGGCGGTCGCGCGGCCCTCGCGCGCGAGGATGCGGAGCAGTCGGTCGTGCACCGGCGCGGCGCAGCGCGGATCGGGGACCGCGATGGCGCTGCGCAGGCGCAGCGCGATGTGGCCCTGACCGCGCACGATGTCGGCTGCGTCCCCGAGATAGGCGCGGGCGCGCGTGACCAGCACCTCGAAGACGCCGCGATGGACCTCCGCCTCGTACGGGACCTCGTAGGCCTGGGCGAAGCAGTCGGCGTCGGGAAGCCCCTCGGGCCCGGCCGACGCGAGCACGGCGATCAGCGTCTCGATGCGTCCCTGCCGGCGACGCGTCTTGCGGAGGCGAACCCGCTCGTCGCCGTCGAGCAGGCGCGCGCCGAGGCCGAGCACGCGCCGCGGCGCGCCGTCGGGGGCTGCGAGGAGGAGCGCCTCGGTCGCG
>JALYRN010001275.1 GCA_030855295.1 Myxococcota bacterium
CACCGGGATCGCGACGCTCGCGCCGCCGGTGCCGAGAGGGAACGTCGCGCGCGCGTCGAGCGCGGCGCCCGCCAGGACGACCGGGCCGGCCAGGAGCTGAGCCGGGATCGCCACGCCGAGCGATGCGGTGGCGACCTCTCCTCTCCGGGCGAGCGCCGGGCGGAGGGGAGCGCCGAGCGTCAGCGCGCGATCCTCGACGCCGACCGGGTCGGGCGAGGGGGGCGGATCTGCTCGAGCGTCGCGTCGTCGAGCCCCCGATCGAGGCCGAGCCGTCGCAGCAGCGCGCGTCGCCGATGGCGGCGCTGCACCCGACGCACCGCGATCCCGAGCAGCCAGCTCCGCAGCGCGCGCGGATCGCGCAGCGTCTCGAGGCCCGCGAGGCCGTCGACGAAGGTGTCCTGCACGACGTCGTCGGCATCGGCGACGCGCCCGAGCAGACGCGTCGCGAGATCGCCCACCTCGCCCACGTAGCGCTGGAAGATCGCGCCCCGCGCCCATCCATCGCCGGCGAGCGCGCGCGCGACGAGCTCCTCGTCGGGACGGTCCGAGCGGAGCTTCCCCCGCCCGGCCTCGGGAGACGGTACCGAGCGCGCGCGTTCTCGAGGCAAGAGGGGCATCCTTACTCTAGGCGCCGCAGCCTCGGCAAATGGCTCAGCACCTGGCGCGTGAGCCATCTGCGATCGCTGGAGCGCCTTCCCCTCCATGACTCGAATCTTCCTTCCTTCGATCGGCCTCTGCGCGCTCCTGCTGAGCGGCTGCTTCGCATCGAGCGAGATCCTCTCCACCCCCGATGCTCGTGTCACCTCGGACGCGGGCAACGATGGCGGCCCCGACGCGGGGCTCATCGTCGCGGGCACCATCGACGCGGGAACCATCGACGCCTCGGTCCCGCCGCCGTCTCCCTTGCGTCGCGCGCTGACCTGCGACCTCGACGACGCGGCCGTCCTCCGCGCCGCCGCCCGGTTCACGTCCTGCGACGAGCGCGCGACGATGCGACAGGTCGTCGAGATGTGGGAGGCCGGGCTCTTCAGCGGGATCGACCTGAGCGGCGGGCTCGTCGGGCCCGGGCTCGACGACCTGGGCTGCGAGGTATGGCGCTGCATCGCGGGCGCCGGTGACTGCGCGGCGATGACGGCGTGCCTCGAGGGCGCGTCCTCCGAGCCGGCCGGGGGATGCCCCGCGTTCACGCAGGTCTGCGACGGCACCTCGATCGCGCTCTGCGACGACGCCGGTCGCGCGCATCGCCGCCTGGACTGCGCGGCGCTGGGTGCGACCTGCGAGGAAGGTCGATGTCGCCTCGGCGACTGCCAGTTCGGCGCGGAGTTCTACCAGCTCGATTGCGTCGACGGAGATCTCGCGGTCTGCGGCGGTGCCATCCGAGCATCGTGCGGCGCGTGGATCGCCGGAAGTCGCTGCGCGTCGTTCGCGATCGGCGGAGAGGTGCCGACCGCGTACTGCAGCCCCACCGGCGGAGGCGTCGCCGGCGCGTACCCGACGCCCGTGAGCTGCGCGAGCGGGATCGTGACGTTCGAGAGCAGCGCGACCGGCCGCACCTTCCGCTTCGAGTGCGCAGCGAGCGGCTACGCGGGCTGCGACGAGCGCGGCTGCGTGCTGCCCTGAGAGACGACCGCAGAGCGCACGACGAGCCGAGCTCGGCGCTCCGGAGCGGGCCGCGATCTCGAAGAACGCCGCCGCTCCGTATACCCTCGCAGGGGCGAGGGAGATCGCGATGCTGCCGACCACGCTCCGAGACGCGCTCTCGACGTTGACCGAAGCGCTCGGCGCCAGCCCGAGGATCGAGGGCGCGCTCTACGCGCGATGGCGCGCCGCGAGCTCCGGCGCCGGGGAGGACGTCGACTCGGTCGAGCTGCCCGGCGACGTACGCGACGCCGCGGACGCGCTCGACCGCGCGATGCCGACGCTGACGCGCTCGCAGAGCGGGCTGACCGATCTCGGCGCGCTCTTCGGCTCGCCCGCGGGCGAGATCGTGTTCACTTGGTGCGCCGCGAGCGCGGCGCGTCGCGACGCTCGGATGGCGCGCCTGCTCGCCAGCGC
>JALYRN010001276.1 GCA_030855295.1 Myxococcota bacterium
CCCGAGGAGACGCCGCCGGTCGATACCTCCGACGTCCCGCCGCCGCACCACGACGCGTCGACCGACGTCGAAGCGGCGCCCGCGACCGTGAGCGAGGCGGAAGCGGCCAGCACCGAGGGCGTGCTGGTCGCGTTCGAGCCCGGCGACGGACTGGTCGTCGAGTCGCGCGACGGTCAGTTCGCGCTCGCGACGCGCGTGCGCGTGCAGTTCCTCGCGTCGCTGACGGTGCCCGAGGACGGCCTCGGCCCGCCCAACGGCACGGGCGATCTCTACGCGGACGCCGGCGACGCGGATCTCCTGCTCGGCATCCGTCGCGCGCGCGTCGTCTTCGCGGGCCACCTCTTCGGTCGCGAGAACCGCTTCAAGCTCGAGCTCGCGATCTCACCGAGCGATCTCGGGTTCGCGCCGGGCGAAGGACCGACGCGCACGCCGCTGCTCGACTGGTACGTCGACCTCCGGCACCACCGCGACGTCAGCGTGCGCGTCGGTCAGTACAAGCTGCCGTTCAGCCGCGAGCGCGTGATCTCGTCGGGCGATCTCGCGCTGGTCGATCGCTCGCTCACCAACGCCGAGCTGACGATCGATCGCGACGTCGGCTTCGATCTGCGCTCGGCCGACTTCCTCGGCCTCGGCTGGCTCCGCTACTACGCCGGCATCTCGGCGGGCGAGGGCCGCGACGCCGGCTTCGGCAACGACGTGGGGCTCTGGTACTTCGCGCGCGTCGAGCTGCTGCCGCTCGGGATGTTCGACGACTACCAGGAGGCGGATCTCGCGCGGCACGCCTCACCGCGCCTGAGCATCGGCGCGGCGTACGCGTTCCTCGACGACGCACCCCGGCTGCGCGGCGCGCTCGGACCGGTCGCGGCCGACGGCGGGACGACCGACTATCATCAGGTCGCGGCCGACGTGATGTTCAAGTGGATGGGCTTCAGCCTCTTCAGCGAGATGATCGTGCGCGACGGCGCGCGCAATCCGGGCGACGCGCTCGACGAGATGGGCAACCCGATCGCGACGACCGCGCCGCGCACCGGCGTCGGCTGGTTCGCGCAGGCGGGATACCTGCTGCCGATGATCGATCTGCAGGTGGTCGCGCGCGTCGGCATGCTGCACCCGCTCGGCGACGCCGCGAGCACGACGATGCCGGAGCGCGGCGAGCTCGGCGGGGGCCTCAGCTATTACTTCGCGGGGCACTCGTACAAGCTCCAGCTCGACTACTTCCACCTGTGGAGCGGCGGCGATGTCGGCGACTCCGAGGACGTGGTCCGACTGCAGCTGCAAGCCGCGCTGTGAGGCTCGCGGACGCCGGAGGCGCGCTCCTCGTGATCGCGCTCGTGCTCTCGGCGATCGCGTGCTCGCCGCGCGAGGGTGCGCCGGTGATCGCGCGCGCCGAGCGCGGATCGCTGCGCGCGACGGCGAAGCAGCAGACCGCGCCCTCCCCCGCTCCGTTCGCGCCGTGCCCCGCGCAGCTGCCGGACGGCATGGCGTGCATCCCCGGCGGGTCGTTCGTGCGCGGCGACGACGGCGATCCGCACGCGTCACCGGCCGAGACGATCACCGTGTCGACGTTCCTGCTCGACACCCGCGAGGTGACGAACGCGCAGTGGAGCGAGTGCGTCTCGAGCGGCGAGTGCCGGCGCCTGATGCCGTTCCGCGGCTATCTCGGGGACGAGCAGCCCGTCGTCGCGATGCGCTGGGACGAGGCGCAGGCGTTCTGCGCGCGACGCGGCGCGCGGCTGCCGAGCGAGGCCGAGTGGGAGCGTGCGGCGTCGGGCCCGGACGACACCCGCTATCCGTGGGGCGACGAGCCCGGTGCGGCGTGCGAGCACGCGATCGTGCGAACGCGCGAGGGGCGCGGCTGCGGGCGCGACGCGACGTGGCCGGTCGCGAGCCGTCCCGCGTTCGGCTTCGGTCTCCACGACATGGCGGGCAACGTCTGGGAGTGGGTCGCCGACGCGTACGCGCCCTGTTATCGCGGGTGCGATCGCGCGTGCGGCGACGCGTGCGGAGGTCGCGATCCGCGCGGCCCCTGCGGCGGCGCGGCCGAGTGCCCGGAGG
>JALYRN010001277.1 GCA_030855295.1 Myxococcota bacterium
GCGCAGACGCAGGCGCGATGCGCGCGGCACGTCTCGTCGATGCACGCGCGCAGCAGCATCGAGCGCGGCAGCCGGGTGGCGGCGCGCTCGAGGCGAGCGACCGTCCGATCCCGATCGCAGCACAGCGCCTCACGCTCGCCGTCGCCGAACGTGGCGAGCCCGTGCTCGGCGGCGTCGAGCCGCTCCTGCGCTTCGATCACGCGCCGGGCGAGACGCCGCGCGCGCAGGTCGGACAGCAACGTCGGCGCGCTCGTCGCCATGCTCACCAGCTCTCCGCGTCCGCCTCGGCGCGTCGCCGCGCCATGCGGGCGCTGCGATCACGAGCGGGCACGATCGTCGAGTCTTCGAGCGGCGACCCATCGTCGGGTGTGACCGGCACCGCCGCGACCACCTCGTGCAAGATGCGTCGCCAGGTCTCCCAGTCGTGTCTCCCCTCGACGACGAAGGCCTGCTCGGGCGAGACCGCGCCCGCGAGGATCCGCTGCGCGGCGGCGAAGCGATCGTCGCGGCCGTACGCGATCCAGAGCGGAGGCATCGCCTCCGGCGAGATCAGGTAGCCCGCGAGCCACCGCCACACCGGGCGAGGATCGTGGAGCACGCGCGAGATGCGCACCGGCCGGTCCTCGGTCTGCCGCGCCCACGCCCCGAGATCGCCGTGCCGCGCGACCTCGCGCTCGAACGTCTCCGCGAACCCGGCCGTGCCGAGGTAGGGCGAGACCAGCACCAGCCCGTCGACGTCCTCGGGGTGCGCCCGCGCGGTCAGGATCGCGCCGAGCGCGCCCATCGACACCCCGACCATCCAGATGCGCTCGTACCCGCGCTCGCGCGCGACGAGCACGATGTCCTCGTGCACGCGGTCCACGATCGACTCGTCGCGGTAGTCGTAGAGATGGGTCGCGACGGCGACGAGATCGCAGGAGGGCGCCGCCTCGTGGAGCTCGTCGACGAGACCCTGGCGCTCGAACTCCTGCGGCTCGTCGAAGAACCCGGGCAGCAGCACGAGGAGGCACGGAGCGCTCGCGCGTGCCTCGCTCCAGCGATAGTGGATCGCGGGCGTCGGTCGATCGGGCGAGCGCAGCAGGTAGCCGCAGCCCTGCAGCGAGAGGACGACGCAGAGCGCCGCGATCGCTGCGGACGAGAGGCGCGCCGCGCGGGACGGCTCGCTGGTGGGGCTCGCTCGCATTGCGCCGTGCCCGGTGCAGGTGGGGTGCCGGCTGACGGCGTGAGGGCCGCGGCGTGGATCTCAGGCGCGCGATGATCCGCGCGCACCGCGACCGACACGACACGCCACAGCGGAGCGTGGCGTCCGCGGCACACCGCGACGCCACGATCCGCGGGCGCCGATGCCGGCCCGAGTGTGGCGAGCTGGCATGAGTGTGGCGGCATGCCGCGGCGCCGCCCGAACGCTCTCGGTCGCGCGTCGTGCAGGTGCCGCGTTTCTGTGGTCGGAACACGCGTTGCTTGGCAGTTCGCCACACCCCGATGGCGCGCCTGCAGCGGATCGACGCAGCACCGATCGTTCTCCTCGTGCTGCTCGGCAGCGCGCTGAGCGCGCTCGTCCCGATCCCATCCGCGCGCGCGCAGACGGAGGAGGAGGCGCAGCGTCTCTTCCGCGAGGGGATCGCGCTGCGCGAGGCAGGCGATGCCGCGGGCGCCATCGATCGGCTGCGCTCCGCGCACCGGATCGATCCCTCCGATCGGACCGCGTACAACCTCGCGGCGGCGCTCGCGGACGGAGGACGCGTCGTCGAGGCGCGCTCGCTCTTGCGCCGCATCATCGCGAGCCCGCGCGAGCTCCTGATCGTCGACGCCGCGCGCGATCTGCTCGCCCGCGTCTCGCCTCGCATCGCGCGCGTCAGCCTCACGATCGAGAGCGAGGATCCCGAGGTGCGCCTCCTGGTCGATGGAGCGACGTCGAGCACGGGCCCCGGCGGTGCGCGCGCGGTGTCGCTCGATCCGGGTCGGCACCGGTTCGAGGTCCGCGATCCCGCGGGGACCGTGCTCGCACGCAGCGACGTCGAGGTCGGGGAAGGGGAGCGCCGGGCGCTGGTGCTG
>JALYRN010001278.1 GCA_030855295.1 Myxococcota bacterium
ACGCTCGAGGGCGCCGAGCGCGTCGAGTACTTCGCGGAGGCGATCGGGCCCGGCGGCGTCGTGCTCTCGCGGGCGGGCTCGCGCGATGCGCCGCGCACCTGGTCGGGGAGCGGAGCGGCGGGGGGCGGCGGCGGCGACGATGCCCTCTGGATCGGGCTCGGCATCGGCGCAGGCGTCGTCGTGCTCGGCATCGTGATCGCGGTGATCGCGGTCACGGCCGCGCCGAGCGGCCCGAGCGACCGCACGCAGCCGCAGCTCCCCGTGATCGTGAGCTTCTGATCATGGTGCCCCCGCCCACGCACGACGACGACTCCGAGACGATCCCGATCGACGCCGACGAGCTCGACGCGTACCGCGAGGCGACGGACTTCGCGCCGGGCGGCATGGTGGGGCGCTATCAGCTCTGCTTCGAGCTCGCGTCGGGCGGCATGGCGAAGGTGTACCTGGCGCGCGTCGGCGGCGCGGCGGGGTTCGACAAGCTGGTCGCGCTCAAGCGGATCCATCCGCACCTTTCGGACCAGCACGAGTTCCTCGAGATGTTCATGGACGAGGCGCGCCTCGCGTCGCGCATCGATCATCCGAACGTGTGCACCGTGTTCGACTTCGGTCACGCGGGGCGCGAGCACTTCATCGCGATGGAGTACCTGCTCGGCGAGACGCTCGGCCGCCTCGCGCGCCACGTCGACGCGGAGCTGGCGGCGTCGCCGCGGTGGTGGGCGATCGCGATGCGCATCGTGGTCGAGACGTGCGAGGGACTGCAGGCGGCGCACGAACTGCGCAACGACGAGGGCGAGCCGCTCGAGGTCGTGCACCGCGACGTGACGCCGGCGAACGTGTTCGTCACGTACGACGGAGCGGTGAAGGTCGTCGACTTCGGGGTCGCGCGCGCGCAGGAGCGCGTGCACCAGACCCGAGCGGGCCGTGTGAAGGGGCAGTACGCGTACATGGCGCCCGAGCAGGCGACCGGGAAGCCGCTCGATCGACGCGCCGACGTGTGGTCGCTCGGCGTGCTGCTCTGGGAGCTGCTCGCGGGCAAGCGTCTGTTCGAGCGGGACAACGAGGCGGCCACGCTGATGGCGGTCGTCCACGGAGAGATCCCGCCGCTGCGCGACGTGCGCCCCGAGCTCCCGGCCGACGTCGCCGCGCTGGTGACGCGCACGCTCTCGCTCGAGCCGAAGCGCCGCCCCGCGACCGCGCGCGCGCTGGCGCGGGAGCTCGATCGCTGCATCGCGCGGCTCGGCGAGCCGGTGAGCAAGGCCGATCTCGGCGACCTGATGGAGCGGCTCTTCGCGGACGACATCATCCGCCGGCGTCGGATGATCGCGGACGCGCGCCGCCTCGAGGCGGGCCGCGTGCTGAAGGTCGAGGACTCGAACGTCGCGCCGCTCTCGAGCCGGACGCGCCCGGTCGAGCTCGACGAGGAGCCGACGTCGTTCGATCTGCACGAGAGCACGCTGAACGATCTCGTCACGGCGCCGGCCGATGAGGCCCCGAGCGCGCCCGAGCCGTCGTTCGAGCCGCCCCCGCTCGAGCCGAGACCGACACGAGGGCGCGCCGGACTGGCGATCGCCGCGTTGCTCGGAGCGACCGCGCTGGTGGCGATCGCGGGCGTCGTCGCGATGTTAGGGAGCGACGGCCCGCCGGTCGAGGTCACGAGCCTGCCCCCGGCGATCCCGGCGCCGGCGCTCGACGACGTGCCGGTGGCCGCGCCGATGCCCGTGGCGGACACGGACGAGCGCGGAGCCGAGCCGAGCGCGGTCGCGGATCCCGCGATCGAGCCCGGCGGCGAGGTCGACACCGCGCCGGCGCGCGATCCGATCGCCGATGGCGACGAGCGCCGTTCGATCGGCGACGACACCGACGCGACCGAGATCAACGCGATCGCCGCCGACGACGAGCTCGTCGACGAGGGCGACGAGGCCCTCACCGAGGACGAGGACGACGAGCCCACCGCCGGCGCCTCGAGCGTGCGGCGCCCGCGACCCCGTCCGCGCGAGCGCTCGCGGATCTCGGCGACGGTCGCGCGCGCGCCCGGCACGGTGAACGTCGTCACGC
>JALYRN010001279.1 GCA_030855295.1 Myxococcota bacterium
CAGCAGCAGCGCGTGCGCCGCGCCGACGTAGCCGCGCTGCCCCTTGGGCCCGAGCTGCGCGAGCACGGCGTCGAGCTCGCGCCGCGCTCCCGCGAAGTCACGCCGCGCGACCAGCACGATGCCGAGGTTCATGCGCGGGATGAAGCTCGCCTTCGAGCCGATCGTGGTCTGGATACGGAACGTCTCGCGGTAGCCGCGCTCGGCCTCGTCGAGATCGCCCTCGTAGCGCGCGATCTCGGCGAGCCCGTTGACGCAGTGGGCGAGGTTGCCCTGGTTGCCGTAGCGCTCGAAGATCACGCGCGCCTCGCGGTAGCGCGCGCGCGCGTCGTCCCAGGAGCGCTCGACGCGGTGCAGGTTGCCCAGGCCGAGCAGCGCGCTCGCGCGGCCGAGCTCGTCCTCGAGCGTCTCGAACACCGCGGCCGCTCGCTCGTAGAGATCCTTCGCCCGCCCGAGCTCGCTCTGCTGCCGCGCGACCGCGGCCATCGCGAGCAGCGTCCGCGCCCGACCTCCTCCGTCGCCGGTCCGATCGTAGAGCCCGAGCGCGCTCCGGTTGCGCGACATCGCCTGCGCGAGATCGCCCTTCTGCCTCGCGCAGTGCGCGAGCATCGCCATCGCGTCGGCGCGCACGCCGACATCGGCGGCGCGCGTCGCGGCGTCGAGGGCCGCCTGCGCGACGCGCTCGGCGGCGTCGAAGTCCCAGCTGAGCCGGTGCGCCTCGGCACGCACCATCGCGCCCTCGAGCGCGCGCGGATCGTAGACCGTCGCGCCGAGCTCCTCGAGCAGGCGCTCGCGCTCGGCGCACAGAGCGAGCGCGGCCTCGAGCTCGGACACCTCGAGCCGATGGCGCGCAGCACGGGCGAGCGGCTCGAGCGCTGCCTCGAGATCGCCGGCGGCGATCAGGTGGTACGCCAGCCGCTCGGCGATGCCGCGCTGCGCGGCGTCGACCTCGAGCATCACGGCGCACGCGCGGTGCAGCGTTCCGTAGCGACCGGCATCGCGGGCCGAGCGCAGCAGGCTCTCGCGCAAGAGGCCGTGCACGAACGACCAGCCGGTCTCGCTCGGCAGGATCATGCGGTGGAGGATCAGCGGCTCGAGGAGATCGCCCTCGAAGCGGTGGCCGAGCGCGAGGCACGCGCGTCCGAACTCGTCGGCGACCACGTCCTGCCCCAACACCGCGGCGAGCTCGAGCAGCGTGCGCGCCACCACCCCGCGCCCCGCGAGCACCTGCTCGACGCGGCCGATCCAGAGCTCGTGCAGGTCGTCGGGCAGCTCGGTGCGCGCGCCCGCTCGCAGCGCGAAGCCGTCGGGCCCGACGACCAACAGACCCTTGGAGATCCAGTCGCCGATCAGCTGCAGCGCGAAGAGCGGATGGCCGTCGACGCGCTTCTCGATCTCGATCGCGAGCTCCGACGAGAGGCCGAGCATGCGCTCGGCGAGCATGCGCACGTCGCTCCCCGGCAGCGGGCCGACGCGCACCGAGCGCGCGCGCTCGGACCCCTCGATCGCGCCGAGCAGATCGCGCTCGCGCGGCCGCTCGGCGAGCGCCTCGTCACGCGCCGTCAGCACGAAGAGGACCGGCAGCGCCTCGCTCACCGCGAGGACGTACTGCACCAGCGCGAGGCTGGCCTCGCCCCACTGCACGTCGTCGAGCCACACGATCGCCGGCCGATCGCGGGTGGCGCGCGCGAGCATCCGCACGAGGAGCACGCTTCGCTCGCCGGGCGTGGTCGCCGCGAGCGAGGTGCGCTGCTCGTCTCCGAGCACCAGGCTCGCGAGGGCGCGCCACTCGTAGGGGTCCTCGACGCCGCTCTCTCGCAGCTGCTCCTCGATGCGCGCGAGCGTCGCCTCCGCGTCGAGCCCGCCGACGCGGTAGTGTCGCTCGACCAGCCGTGCGAGGCCGTGGCGGCGATCGGGCACCGCTTGGTGCGTCGTCGCGAGCACCTCTGCCGCGCCCGCCTCCTGCGCGCGCTCGAGGAGCCACTCCGCGAGCCGGCTCTTGCCGCAGCCCCCGGTGCCGCGCAGCACGATCGCGCGCGGCTCGCGCTCGAGCCGCAC
>JALYRN010000346.1 GCA_030855295.1 Myxococcota bacterium
GCGCTGCATCGCCGCGGACGCCGGCCCTGGCGACTCCGGCGGCGACGCCGGGCCGGGCGACGCCGGAGACGGCGCCGTCTGCGAGGAGCGTGTCTGGTACGCCGACGGCGACGGCGACGGCCACGGAGACGACGCGAGCTCGGCGGGCGCGTGCGAGGCGCCGGTCGGCTACGTCGAGGAGGCGGGCGACTGCGACGACGCGAGCGCGGCCGTGCACCCCGGCGCGGCCGAGGTCTGCAACGGCGCCGACGACGACTGCGACGCAGCGCTCGACGAGGGGCTCTCGCCGTGGGCCGACTACTTCGTCGACGCCGACGGCGATGGGCACGGGAGCGGCGCCGCGATCGCGAGCGCGTGCGCCGCTCCGCCGGGACACGCTCTCGTCGATGATGACTGCGACGACGCCGACGCGGCGACGCATCCGGAAGCGGCCGAGGTCTGCAACGACCTCGACGACGACTGCGACGAGCTCGCGGACGAGGGGCTGCAGCGCCTGATCGGTGTGCCGATCGAGCTGGTCGCCGATGGGTACGAGGAGCCGGTGGCAGCGATCTCGCTCGGGGCCGAGTACGGCGCCGTGTGGTTCTCGAGGGGCGCCGGGCTGGTCGCGGGGCGGATCGGGCACGCCGGTGTGCGGCTCGACGCGGGGGTCAGCGTCAGCACGTCGAGTATGCACGACGGCCGGCTCGCGCTGACGCCTGCCGGCGAAGGGCGCGCGGTCGTGGCGTGGGGAGAGCGCGTGAGCGCGAGCGAGAGCGTGCTGCGGGCGCGGCTCGTCACCTTCGGCTCGCCGATCGAGCTCGGTCCGCCGGTCGAGGTGACCCGCCAGATCGACGTCTTCGGACCGATCGCGATCGCGGCGACCGGCGCGCGGATCGTGCTGGCGTGGGAGACGTCGTGGGGGCACGTGAACGGCCGGGTCTACGACGCCGATCTCGGCGCGCCCGAGACGGTGCGAACGCTCTACGCGTTCGACGTCGTGAGCCTCGAGCTGCTCGTGATCCCCGGGGAAGCGGACTTCGTGCTCGCGCTGCTGACCGCGCAGCGCGCCGGAGATCCGTCGCCGCAGGCGTACGCCGATCGCGTCGTGCTCTCGCCGCTGACGATCGAGGGCCGGTACGCGAGGCTCGGAGACGGCCGAGGCGTCGGCCTGGTCAGCGGCGCGGTGATGGCGGACGGCGGCTCGGCGCCGGTGGTCGGGGCGGTGGTGGTGTACGAGTCGTCGGCGGAGCTGGTGCGCTTCGCGCCCGGCGCGTTCGGCACCGCGATCACCGTGCTCGATCGGGCGGCCCTCGACACCGGTGCGTGGCGGATCGAACGGTCGGTGTCGGTGTCGGCTCGATCGGGGCACTGGGACATCGGCGCGCAGGTGGTGTCGACCGAGGGGGCGGCGGTGTCTTGGGCGCACGCGGGCGACGTAGGCGCGCCCGGCGCCGGCACGACGGTGGGCGTCGCGCACTTCGTGCGTGCGGCGAGCGTGGCGCGGCTGTCGCCCTCGCGGGGCGCGATCTTCTGGGTGTCGACCGCGACGGCGAGCATCGACACCAGCTTGTGGATGCAGCGAATCGGCTGCGAGTGATGCTGCGCGAGGAGAGATGCCGATCATGAGAACGATGCGCTTGTCTTGCGTGCTGATCGTGGCGCTGAGCGCGTGCTCCGAGGCGGCGTGTCCGGCAGGGACGACGCGCGGGACCGCGGGCGCGTGCGAGCTGGTGCCGGGGGACGCGAACGGGATGCGAGAGGACGCAGGAGCGCCCGACGCGGCAGCGGACGACGCGGGGCTCGAGGATGCCGGATCGAGCGACGCCGGCATCCTCGATGCCGACATCCTCGATGCCGACATCCTCGATGCCGACACCCTCGACGCGTGCGTCACCAGCGTCTTCTGGCGCGATGGAGATGGCGACGGCTTCGGCCGCGAGAGCGAGAGCGTCGAGGCGTGCGCGGCGCCGGCCGGCTACGCGAGCGAGTCGGGAGACTGCGACGACGCGACCGCCACGACGTATCCCGGCGCGACCGAGGCTTGCAACGGCGCGGACGACGACTGCGACGGCGAGATCGATCAAGGCCTGCTGCTGACGTTCTTCCGCGACGCCGACGGCGACGGATACGGAGTTCCCTCGATGACGCAGCAGGCGTGCGTCGTGCCGTCGGGCTACGCGGCGAACGACGACGACTGCGACGACGCGTGCGCGAGCTGCAGTCCGGTCGGCACCGAGGTCTGCGATGGGCTCGACAACGACTGCGACGGCACGCCGGACGATGGTCTGCTCACGACGTGGTACCGGGACTGCGATGGCGACGGTCACGCCGCGTCGGCGGCTGGCGCGATGTCCGCGTGCGCCACGCCGGCGAGCAGCCCGACCTGCTCCGCGTGGACGTCGCGCGCTCCGACGCCACCGGACTGCAGCGACTCGAGCTCCCTCCGCTATCCGGGAAACCCGGGGTGGTACACCGCGCCCGTGGGCAGCTCGTACGACTACGACTGCAGCGGGATCGCCGAGCGCCGCTACACCGAGGTCGGAGGCGGCTGCTCGGTGTCCGGGGGGACCTGCACGCGCAGGCGCGGGTGGACCACCGCGACGGCGCCGGCGTGCGGCATGCCCGGCACTTGGTTGGAGGACTGCGCTCCCGTGACCTGCGTGCCGTTCACGTCGAGCCGCACGCAGGAGTGTCATTGAGCGGGGGCGGGCGCGCGATGCGAGACGAACGACGGCTCCGCCCTGCGACGCTCGCCGTCCACGCGGGGGAGGAGCCGGACCCGCGCACCGGCGCGCTCGAGCCGCCGATCGTACTCGCGAGCGCCTACGCGTTCGAGTCCGCCGACGATGCCGCCGCGCAGTTCCGAGGCGAGCAGGACGGGTGGATCTACAGCCGCTGGCGCAACCCGACGGTCGAGTCGTTCGAGCGCAAGATCGCTGCGCTCGAGCAGGCGGGCGAGTGCGTCGCGCTCGCGAGCGGGATGGCGGCCGTGCACGCGTCGATCATCGCGAACGTGCGCGCCGGCGAGCACGTGATCGCGCCGCGCAGCGTGTACGGCGAGGCGGCGCGGCTGATGCGCGAGGTGCTGCCGCGCTTCGGCATCGAGACGGTCTTCGTCGATCAGACGGATCTCGGCGCGATCGAAGCGGCGTGGGACGAGCGCACGCGCGTGCTCTACGCCGAGACGCCGGCGAACCCGAACCTCGCGTGCTGTGATCTGCGCGCGCTCTCGGAGCTCGCGCATGCGCACGGCGCGGTGCTCATCGTCGACGGCACCTTCGCGACGCCGTGGCACCAGCGCCCGCTCGCGCACGGCGCGGATCTCGTGCTGCACTCGGCGACCAAGGCGATCTGCGGGCACGGCGACGCGATCGGCGGCGTGGTGTCGGGCGCGTCCGATCGGGTGATGGAGGTGCGCAAGCTCGGCGTGCGCGCGTGCGGCGGCACGATGTCGCCCACCACGGCGGCGATGCTCGCGCGCGGCGTGCGCACGCTGGGCCTGCGCATGGAGCGCGCGAGCGCGAGCGCGCTGGAGCTCTCGCGCCGTCTGGAGGCCGATGTGCGGATCTCGCGCGTGTTCTATCCGGGGCTCGCGTCGCACCCTCAGCACGCGATCGCGCAGCGGCAGATGGAGGGCGGCTTCGGCGCGATGATCGCGTTCGAGGTCGCGGGCGGTCTCGACGCGGGCAAGCGCTGCCACGACGCGGTGCAGGTGATCGCGCGCGCCGTGAGCCTCGGCGACGTGCGCTCGCTGCTGACGCATCCGGCGACGACGACGCAGACGTCGATGCCGCGCGAGCAGCGCCTCGCGGCCGGCGTCACCGACGGTCTGATGCGGCTCAGCGTCGGCATCGAGGACGTCGAGGACCTCTGGGACGATCTCGATCGCGCGCTCCCGTCGATCCACAGCCGCTGACTACCGCGGACCGAAGCGCTTCTCCTCCTCCGGGGGAGGATCGCCTGCGTTCAGCGCCTCGGCGATGCGCAGCAGCGAGGGCGCGTCGATGCCGACGTACCACGCCTCGGCGAGCCGTCCCTGTGCATCGCCGTGGTACGCGACCAGCGTCGGGCCGTGCGAGCACTGGCCGAGACAGCCCGCCTGCGTGAGGCGCACGCCGCCGCCGCGCTTGTAGTACGCGATCGAGCGCGCCTCGAGCGCGCGCCAGGCATCGTCGAACAGGCGCGCACTGCCGCGTCGCGCGCACCGCGGCCCGGTGCACAGCAGCAGGTGCGCGCGCGTCGGGAAGAAGAGCGGCCCGTCCACCGCGCGAGTATAGGACGACGACCCGCTGCATACGGTTGCGTCGGAGAAGTGCGGACAGTTAGCCTCGCTCGCGAGCATGAGCGACGAACCTCCTTCGAAGCCGAAGCACGGCACTGTTCCGGGGTTCGGACCTCCCAAGCAGCCGCTCGCGCCGCTCGAGGTGCAGCCGCTCGTGATGGAGGAGGCGACGGTCGTCGAGTCGCCCGAGCTGGTCGGCGGCGCGGCGCGCATGGTGGTCGAGCCGACACCGCACGCGGATCCGCCGAGCGGCGCGGTGCAGCTGTCGGCCTCGGTGCCGGAAGGTGACAAGCGACGCCCGAAGGGGACGCCCGCGGTCGACATCGATCTCGTCTACGAGCGACGCAGCGCGCCGCTGCCCGATCAGCCCTGGATCTTCCTCGAGATCTGGACGCGCAACACGATCTACCAGCTCGACTCGTCGCTGCTCTGCATCGACGTGATCGATCAGGGCACGCGCAAGGGCATCGCGGATCATCCGCTGCGCAACGCGCGTCTGGTCGGTGGGCAGTCGCGCGACGGCGATGCGATGGAGCTGTCGCATCCGTTCCCGCGACCGGGATCGGAAGCGGTGTTCGAGCAGGCATCGGGGCGGCACGTGCGCTTCTCGCAGACGTCGACGGTGACGCGCGTGGTGATGCGGCTGCGGGTGCTGACGGTCGAGCCCGAGCAGCTGCTGCCGACGTGGGAGGACGTCAGCGGCAAGTGGGACGCGAGCGCGCTCGGAGGAAAGAAGAAGTAGCGCCGTAGAATCGGCTCGCCCGCTCCGTTCGCGCGCCGGGCGCGCTCCCGTACGCGCCCTCCGGGGCGAGCACTCCTGCCGTCAGTCGGGGCGCTGGGCCGGCGTCCTTGACACTGTGCAGCCGTTCAGTCATCGGATCGGGGTGGCCGTCTCGTCGACACCTCGGATTCTCAGGGGAACGGCGAGCGATCCGGCGCTCGTAAGAGAGGCGCGCGGGTGCCCTTGGGCGCCTCCGGGGCGGCTCGTCGAGCTCTGCGCGGGGCCCGACGCGGCGCAGACGAGCGTCGCCGTGATGGTGCTGCGGGAAGCCCAGGCGGAGGGTGATCCCGTTGCGTGGGTGCTTCCTCGGGGCGCCGGGCTCTTCCCGCCGGATCTGGCGGCGGCGGGGCTGGATCTCGACGCGCTGATCGTGGTGCACGTGCCGCCGGAGGATGCGTCGGCGGCGCCGCGCGCGGCGGAGCTGATCCTACGCACCGGCGCGTTCGGCGCGATCGTCGTCGATCTCAGCCGGAGCTCGGACACCCACGGCAGCGCGGTCCCGCGGGGCGTCGCGTGGCAGGGGAGGCTGATCGGGCTCGCGCGCGAGCATGCGACGAGGCTGCTCGTGCTGTCGCCGAACGGCGCGACGCGCGCGTCACTCGGGCCGCTGGTCTCGCTGCGGTGGGGCGTGCGGCGCGCGCGGATCGCGCCCGGTCGCTTCCGCGTGGAGTCGACGGTGGTGAAGGACAAGTCGGGGCTGATCGCGAGCGGCGATGCGGCGCAGGCCTCGGGTCGAGGGACGTCGTGCCGGGCGCCGGTCGGGATGCGCTGACGCGACGCGCTGCCGGATCGGCAGACGGCGGATCGGCAGACGGACGGCGTATCCACGATGTCTCGGATCGCATGCCTCGACGTCCCCGCGCTGCCGCTGCAGGTGCTGCGGCGCGATCGGCCCGAGTGGGCGGGTCTGCCGATCGCGGTGGTCGAGAGCGATCGGCCGCAGTCGCCGGTGCTCTGGATCTCGCGCAGCGCGCAGCAGCTCGGGGTACGCCCCGGCATGCGCTACGCGGCCGCGCTCGGGATCACGCGCGAGCTGCGCGCCGCGCCCGTGCCCGAGGCGCGCATCGCGGAGGTGCGCGCGGAGATCGTCGGCGCGCTGCATCGCCACTCGCCGCGCGTCGAGCCCGATCAGGAGCGACCGGGCGTGTTCTGGATCGATCCCGAGGGGATGATCTCGCTCTTCGGCTCGCTCGAGCGATGGGCGCAGTCGATGTGGTCGGAGCTCGGCGCGCACGATCTCTTCGGGGCTGCGGTCGTCGGCTTCGAGCGGATGCGCTGCTGGGCGGTCGCGCGGACGAGGCGCGACGCGCTGGTGATCGCGAGCGCGGAGCAGGAGCGCACGCTCGCGGGGCGCGTGCCGATCGGCCGGCTCGATCTGCCGCCCGAGCTCGAGGGCGCGCTGAGCGTGCTCGGCGTGCGCACGCTCGACGCGTTCCTCGAGCTGCCGCCGGGCGAGCTGTCGGTGCGCTTCGGACCGGCGGCGAGGAGGCTGCACGCGCTCTTCGCGGGCGCGCTGCGCGAGCCGCTCAGGCCCGCGCCGGTGGTGGAGCCGATCGCGATCGAGGTCGAGCTCGATCCTCCCGACGACGACTCGGCGCGCCTCCTCTTCTGCATCAAGGGCGCGCTGCACGCGCTGATCGGCGCGCTCTCGTCGCGCGCGCTCGCGCTCGCGGCGCTGCGTCTGACGCTGACGCTCGAGCGCGGCGCGGCGCCGCAGGTGATCGTGCTCCGTCCGGCGCGCGCGAGCCGCGACGCGATCTCGGTGCTCGAGCTGGTGCGCCTGCGGCTCGCGTCGCTGACGCTCGAAGAGCGCGCCTCGAGCATCCACCTCGAGGCCGAGCCCGCGCCGCTCGAG